>NZ_LKET01000039.1:0-300000 GCF_001317355.1 Oxobacter pfennigii | reverse complement strand
CATCCTCCTATCATTTCGTAACCGGATAACATATTTCAGTTACCCAATTCTCTGGATTTGCCTCCATTCCGGGGTTTACATGATAAATGTTAAACATATGCCCAGATATGGTAAATTCGTTGTCCGATATATATTTTGCAACAGCTTCATTTGCTTCAGGCAATTGTTCATAACTTCCATTTATAATTACTGAAGCAACAGTCATAGGTTCTGTAGTAATGAAACGAACATCTTCCATATCAACATATTTACCGTTAACAGTTATCTGGATTTCCACATCCAGATCCTTTTCCTTGTAACCTTCATCATAGTAAATTGTTACAGGATAACACGGTAATGCATATTCTACATTCTGCGTTTCTATTTGCTTTGATAGTTTATCCCATAACAGGCCATCCTGTTGATTGCCAGGTAAAATACCTCTTAGGCTGGCAACATAACGTGAAGGTAATTCTTTGATTACTACATTATACTTCATATAATTACAATCTTTTCCGATTCTATTTATCACACTCTCCAGCAGTTTTAGCTTACCCTGTTTTTCAATGACTTCAATTTTCATTTCATCATACCGCAATAATAGATACCGTTTTAAGTTATCAATATTATCATAGGTCTTAAGTATATCACGTATGGTCTCAAGACTGAACTGCATATCCTTTAATGCCTGTATCCGAAAGGCAAGAGATAATTGCTGAGGGCTATAGTACCGGTATCCTGATTCTTTATTTATATGTTCAGGAATTAGAATGCCCAACTCATCATAATATCGTAGCATTCGTATGCTGATTCTGGATAACTGTGAAAAATCTCCTATTTTAAGCAGTTGTGACACCCCCAAGACTTCTGTTATTAGTATATTTAAATCTTATAGTATACCATTGTGGTAGAGTCAATAGTTGTTTTACTACCTTCTGCCGTCTTTATTTTTGAATTGAACCAGGCAGTGCGTTATCCACAGCCTTTTTAATAACCTTACTCGAATTTGTCGCACCGCTCACCGCGTCTACATCGATGGTTTGCATACGCACCATCTCGTTGATAATCTTTTCGGCAGCTGCCCCGCGACCGTTTTTATGCTCCAGCAGCTTGATGGTGGTAATCTCCCCGTCTTTGACAACAACGCTCACCCTTGCATAAATCATACCCGCATCATATTCGCCGTTGTATGTACCATCAGGCACTACACCAATATCAACCTTTGAAAACGTTATACCTTCAATCATCTGGCGGTAACTATTTAAGTCTCTCAGAAAGATACCTCCGAAAATAGCTGCGATAATAACCGCCACGTTAATTGCCTTCAGCCAATTTTTCATTGCTAAGCCCCCTCTTTCCTATATAAATAAGTAAAAAGGATACGATAACTAATTTTATTGTATCATTGGGTTTCGGCAGTTAAATTAATATTATGTTAAATTATAATACTTATAACTCCTTTTCAACTTCAAAATCTAGTTTCGTCAACTAGACAGCCGGCTTTTGCAGGCTCTTTTATCAGCGATTCGACATTTGCTTTTGCTTTATACTCAAGTAAATTATAAGCAATAAAGCTTTCAGAAGCAATGTTGCTCTCTAAAGCTTAGCATACGCTGCCACTCCGCCCCATTTAATCCGGCGCAGGCTTTCCTTTTTCTTTTTACAGCTTTCATACCGTTCCAAAATATACGAATTGTTTCATTTGCCATTTTGATTTTCTTTATCATGATTAATATGAAACCTTGAAATAGACATAAAAAAAGCGGGGATATCTTCGTTTTGAAAATACCCCTGCTCATTTTTTGATTTTTATCCTTGATTTTATTATGTGTCCGATCTTTTGGGATAAGGTTTTCGACTGGCAAAAGCGGACTTTTATACTTACACGGTCTGTTGTGTGGGGTTAAGTTCATCTATCAGTTGACCCAAAGTTACTTTTGAAAGTTCTGCTTTCATAGCAGCTACGGCGCTATCAAGGTGCGGCGACAACAATCCGCGGACATTGCTCCCTATAGGGCAGCTTCCCGATGTTTTAGAATGAATTTTAAAAATTTCATCTGCGCTATCCGATTCCACCGCCGCATAGATATCCCACAGTGTAATATCTTCTGCAGGCTTGCCAAGAGCCGTTCCCCCAGTTCCCGCCTTTACAGACAACAGATCGGCTTTCTTTAGCTTACTGAAAATATTCCTTATGGTAACAGCGTTGCATCCTGCACTTCCTGCCACCATTTCACTAGTCACTCTTGTATCTTTGAAACATGCGATCATCATCAACGCATGGAATGCAATCGGAAACTGTGTGCTCACTCTCATCTGTTTTCACCTCGATAATATTGTAGCAAATATTTTTACAACAATCAATTGTAGCCATTGACACTACAAACTGTTCATGTTAATATTGTAGTGAAAGTTATTACAAACAGGATTTACCAGTAAAATTAAAGGAGGTATTTTATGGATTACTTTGAATTACTACGTTACAGGCAATCAACAAGAAAGTTTACGGAGGAACAAATATCTCAAAACGACTTATCCGACATATTAGCCGCCGCCAACAGCACCCCGGTAGGCAGTAATCTGTACAAGGATATACATTTGACTGTGGTGCAGAGCAGAGATGTACTTAATAAGCTCTCAAAAGCCGCCGTTAAGCGATGGGAGGATAAAGCCAAGATAAAAAAGATCGTAGGCGATACTCCCGATGTTGATCTAAGTCAAAAAGCTTTTGACCCATTTTATGGCGCTCAGACAGTGATTTTTGTATCCCACAGAAAACAGGATTTACAGCCCGGCATTGAATTTTCAAATGCCGCGTGTATTACTTACTCAATGCACCTGGCTGCTGCAAATCTTGGTTTGGGCAGCGTGTTTATGTGGTATGCCCTTGAGTCAATGCGCGAAATTCCTGAGCTTGACAATACGGCAGTTCTGAGCCTCCCCGATGACTTCGAACCCCTGATTGGTATCGCTATCGGCCATCCAGCGACAAAACTTAGTGCGAGAGATTTAAAGACAGGCAAAATATCAATTAATTATCTGTAACAGTATAAAAGGAGAGAGCTGATCGCTTCTTGATCTTTTACAAAATCTTAATCTAAAATGCTCTGGTAATCATAACTCGTTATCCTTTTATAGAACTTCTTGGTTTATTTAAAATTAAATTATTTTTTTATCAACAATACCACCTCCTCCATATGACTTGAGGGTATAAAAAAGAGCGGCATGTACTATTATAGTTCCAATAACCACTTTACTGTATAACCCCATACGGCTGAAGTTATGTCATTTATATTACTATTTAGCTGGAATCTTAAGTATTTGTCCTGCATATATTTGTGAAAGTGCTTGTCTTAATATCAAGAACAGCTAAAGCATTGCTTTCCTGCAAAGCTACATAGGCATAACTTCCATTTGAGAGAGGTTCTCCCTCATCTGCCGTCAATACTGTGTTATTATCAGCAAATACCACCATGTCAGGCTGAATGCCGACTTTAACATATTCGGGTTCCCCCAATGTATCTTGACTGTTGTCTATGGCATAAATTGCCACTACGCCCTTTTCATTATAGTTTTCAGCCTGGATAGCAACTGCCAGTTTTGAATTGTCAGTTGAAACTGCTACAGATGTTAAATCTCCGTATTTAAAGCCATTTACCTTCGATTCCACAGATGCAGCAATGTCCATTTGAAGTCCTGCCTTACTTAAATCTGTAAATGCACCCGTCTTTATCGAACTCATTGGAACAGCTATAAGAACGCAGTTTTTGCCGTCAACAGCATATGCAGTCTGATTTCTTTCACATAAGTTACGATTTCAAGTCCGCCCTCAGGGCTGTCTGTATCTACATCATAACGCCCTATAATATTCATATCAATTCTTCCAGGAATTCCTTCAACATACCCTGATTGTTTTTCGGCAGCTGATGTTGGGAAAACCAATACTCCCATCGTTAGTACAAGAGCCAGGAAAAGTGAAAGTATATTTCTTACCTTTTGCAATATAATCATATACTTTCGATGATGCCTTTTGCATAATAATCCTGCCGATTATAAATTAATATTTGGATAAACTATACAGTTATATATGTTAATTGCTTATTAAGAATAAGTAATGTTAGTGTCAAATTCATATTTTGATAGTTTAAAACAGAGCAAATAAATTATTTTTCTTCACTATAGTTCTTAATCCGTTCTGTAAGTTTCTGAGAATAACAAAAAACAAACACGCAAAACTTTTTTCCTTTTGCGTGTTTACTTTCTTTTGCTTAAAATTGCGACTCTCTTTATAAAATATACCCTCAATCCATCCGTCTAAAGGAATATAAAAAATTCTTTAAACCTGCTCTATCAACGCAACGCACTCTACATGCCTTGAGTAGACAAAAATGATGTCATCTAGACCTAGTGGTGCCTGGAGGCTGTGTAAATTTGGCAAAAACCTTTTTTAATATAACTTCTATTAAAGATAGTTAATATCATAACTGCCTACGCCTATGATTATTCTAGCCAATTAACTATACTAAGAACACTTTCATTTACAGATTTCTACACTCCAGCGCTTTCTCAATACGCAGGTACTTGGTATGAGCAGGTGGCTTTCAATAACCTGAATCCCAACCTAAATAATTTTAGTGATTTCTGCGGAGTATAAAATGTGATAATCCTCATTGCTATAAATTATCTCCTTTTCATTATTGCTAACAAGGAAGCAACCTTCATGAAGCTGAGATACTAAATCATTAACCTTATTTTGATAATTACTATTAGTCTTCATTTAATTTTCCTCAAGTATTCTGTAGAACTCATAACATCTGAAAACCCGCGACTCAGTGCAGCCATAAAGGTAGATTGAACGATACTTGCAGCTATAGTTTCGCCGCTGAAAACCAGGTCTTTCGTTGCACAGCAATCATAAAGAAGTATATTGGAATATCCTAAATCATAAGCTGCTCTAACTGTCGTATCTACGCAATGCTGTGTCATCATACCTACAGTCACTAATTCTTCAATTTCCTGTAATCGTAAAAACTGATGTAGTTCCGTATCTCTGAAACTATTCGGAGTGTGTTTTATAATAACTGTTTCTCCTTCAATTGGCTCAATTGCTTTATAAATTTCTGAACCGGCTGTTTCAGGCTTAAAAAATGCAGCACTCTCTTTCATGTTAATATGCTTAATGAATATGACTAAATCCCCTTCTGCTCTAAACTTGCCCAGCACACCCTGAATGTTTTTCGCTGCCATGTTAGCATTAGATAACGGATAAGCCCCATTATTAAAATAATCATTCTGAACATCAATAATTAGTAATGCCTTTTTCATAACTGCCCTCCTTTAGTTAAGCATCTATATTGAACGTGATAGAAAATTTACACCGATAGGCAATACTTATATTCACGTTCAATATGCAAGTTTCGTGCTTGATTATATTGCTTATGTTGAAAGAACATCAGCACGAAGCATATAGTATGTATCACAAATAAATTGTAGCAAGTATTCATTCATTTTTGAATTACCTACTTTTTTGTTAGTATTAAATTCACGGACTTAGATTTTCATTCATGTACTCTTTTCCTATAGATTGCAATATATTGATAGCTTCAATAATTCTTTGTCCTCTTTCCGCGGTAAGACTATATTCAACTTTTAACGGGTAACCTTCATATTTTATTTTGTTACTAGCTGAAACTCAATTAAATCAGCTAAATCTTGTATCTATCAGCATTTTCTGATTAATCCCTACAATGCACTTTTCAAGTTCACTTAAAGATTTAGGTCCGTGTTTTAGTTGATATAATATCGTCTTCCATTTTCCTCTAAGAAAATCATGTACTATTTCAAGTGGGCATGTGTATCGTCGTATTTTTATAAATAAACCTCCTCTTGATTATCCTTTACCGACCAGAGGGATACCCCCTACCTTCAAAATACGCCCATTCTTTCTGCTTGATGCCAGTATCTGTTTATACAGGTCTCTACTCCTTCAATACTTGTTTCACCAATCTTCATTTTATGTTAATCCAAAAAGAACGATACCCAACCATTATTATTGTCCGGTCGAGAAAATACACAAAATTGTTTACATGACCGAAAACGGTAGAAAAACCTGACTCAATGGTGTCCAGTTTATCGAGAAAAGCTCAGCTAAGCTTGTCTTCACTTCGTTTGCAGGTTATGACATCATTTTATCGTTTCACAAGTCACATGATCATTTTAAAGGTTAAAAATCGTTTAAGCCCTTGAGCTACAATGGTTTCAGACATGCTCAATTTTCACAACGACTTCACAATGCCTCGTATGCGGAAACATGTCAACCAACTTGACTCGTTCTAACTTGTACCCTGCTTCGATCATATCGCTTAAATTGTCCACAAGGGTCTTAGGGTTGCAGGATACATAAATTATCTCTTTAACGCCATAATCTACAATCTGTTTCAATGCTTTAGGCCCGATGCCGGCGCGTGGCGGATCGACTATAATGATGTCCGGTTTTTCTTCTATTTCCTTTAATTTTTCACCCACATCTCCTGCTATGAAGCGGATATTTTCAATATTATTAAGCCTTGCATTATCAATAGCTGAATCAATTGCTTCCTCAACAAGCTCAATGCCATATACCATTTTGGCTTTTTGTGCCACTATCTGTGTAATGGTTCCCGTTCCGCAATACAAATCATATACCGTTTTTCCTGAAGCATCGCTTAAATATTCCTGAACAGCACCATAAAGCTTTTCGGCTCCCAATGAATTTGTCTGAAAAAATGAAAAGGCCGATATTTTAAACTGCAATCCTAATATTTCTTCTATGACGTAGTCCCTTCCGTATAATACCTTGCAGCCCTGGTTTGTAATGGCGTCTCCTACAGAGTCATTAAAGGTGTGAAGAAATCCTACAATATTGCTATTTAAACTCAGGCTTTTCAATTTTTCAATGAGGTTTTCAAAATTATGTTCAATTTGCGTTGTAGTAACTATATTTATTAAAAGCTCATTTCTTTTAAAAGATTTTCTTATTACAAGATGGCGAAGATATCCTTCATGATTTACTTTGCTGAAAAAACTTAGGCCTTTTTTTCTGCAGTATTGAGATATTGTATTTACAATAGCGTTATAATCATCATCAACTATTCTGCAATCACTTATTTGAGTAATATTGTGAAACTTTCCGGGCTGGTGCATACCTAAAGTAATTTCTCCGCCCTTTTCTTCATTACCGAAGGTAAACTCCATCTTGTTTCTATATCCGAATTCTGATGGGCTTTTTACAATTCCATCGTAAGTGTACCCCTCTATTTTTTTTGCATCAAGAAGCTTTAATACCTCCCGCTCTTTCCACTTCAACTGCAAATCATAAGGTATGTGCTGATGAGAGCAGCCGCCGCAAAATTCAAAATGCGGGCATACAGCATCAATGGATTCAATGGGTTGCTCCACCACCTTTAAAAGCTTGCCTTCCATCTTATCCTTACGGTTTCTTGTAATGCGTACTGCTACCTTTTGACCAAGCACTGCATTTTTGATTTCGATTTTCTTTCCGTCAATGGTACCGATACCTGTTGAAGGAAATACTGTATCTTCAATCAATACTTCCACAATTTGTCCTTTTCTCATAACAACCACTTTCCCGTCTGCTTATTTTGCAAATCCTTTAATATATTGTTTTCATAATTTATGTTGTTTCAGCGATTAATGAAATATCCCTAAAAATCCTGCAGCCAATACTATCACTGCAAATATCATCCTGTATACGGCGAATATTTTCATAGGCTTCTTTTTTAAATAGGATATAAACCTATCAATAACTACCAGCGCAACTATAAAGGATACAACAAATCCAACACAAAGAGAAATTATCTCATTTGGTGTTAATATGGATAAACCGCCGATTTTTATAATCTTTAATAAGCTCATGCCTGACATAACCGGTATTGCCAGGAAGAATGAAAATTCTGCTGCGGCAACGGTGGATAAACCTGCCACCCATCCGCCTATAATGGTTGAGGCTGAACGTGACATGCCGGGGATTATTGCCAGGCACTGAAAAAGTCCTATAATGAGCGCCTGCTTTGCGGTAACGTTTAAATTCGCTGACTTTGAACTGCTTGTTCTGAATTTGTTTTCGGCATAAACCATCCATATACCGCCCAAAAACAAAGTGATGGCAACAGATACCGGTGTAAACAAATACATGTCTGCTAAATCGTCCAAAAGTATGCCTATTACTCCTCCAGGAATACAGGCAATGAATATCATAAACCAGAATTTAAAGCCGGATTTTTCATAACCTACTTTTTTAGGGAAGAAATTTACAAGGGTATCTAAAATTTTTCTGTGATAAAGAATAATAACGGCCAGTATGGCTCCTAATTGAATAACGTATGTATACATTTCAACATAATAATCATTGGTACCCTTAAAGCCTATGAGGTTTTGAAAAATGACAAGGTGTCCTGTTGAAGACACGGGCAGGAATTCCGTTATTCCTTCCACTATTCCTAAAATTATTGATTTGATTATTAGCATTATCGTTTCCATATTTGTATTTGCCCCCTAATTAAAATTACTATATCTTTCTTCAATTATACCATTCAACATATATCATTATTTAAGTTTTTGATTATTTTCAAGCAGTTCTACTGATTTTTCTATACGCTGAGCTCTTGTTTCAGCCTTTTTTGCACTGACTATCCATTGCAAATATTCTTTTTTTCTTGAAAATGAAAGGGAAGTATAGAAATTCATTGCAGCAGTATTTCTTTCCAGAGCAGACTTAAAATCTTCAGGCAGTTCAGCTATACGCTCCTCTTCGTCTTTTACAATCTTTATTTCCACTAAATCTCCGGGGACTTTGCCTATTTCTTTTCGCAATGCTTGCGTTAATCCAATCAGATAGCATTCGCCCATCCTGACAATGGAGCCCCGGTATTCCATGCCATCAAACCATGCTTTAACCTTGACACGCTTTGCTCCAAAAACTTCTTCAACGTCAAAAGGTATCTCAATATACGCCCCATCAATTCCTTCATGTTTTTTGATTTCTGCTGTGAACTCCTGCATATTTATCCTCCTGCTCTTTAATTATCTTTTATATTTAATCAAAAATAGCTTTTAATATTACTCTGCTATTTTATTACAGTTTTTATCCAATAACAATACTCTCTCTCATATGTCAATACACTATCACCAGGTGCGGCTAAAATCCATAAATAGAAATATATTCATGTATTGAGAGTACTAAGGGATTGCATACTAAAGTAAGTATAGGCAAGACATTTTGTAATGTTAGTTAAGGTCACTTTAATACTATTGGCCTAGAAATTTAACAGCTATAAAAATATTATAGGAACTAAAGGTGAAGCGAATGACAGAAGCAGAAAAGGCACAGGAAATGATTTTAAAAATGCAGGTACAATTGCGGGATGCAAGCATGGAATATTGGTTAAACCATGTGTTTAATACCTGGCAATGGTGGTTAAATATAGCAACCCTTATTTTACCCCTTATATTATGGTGGATACTTGCAGATAAGAAAAGGCTGCTGGAGATTATAGTTTTTGGTTTCCTCGCCAGTTCCTTTGCCGTATTTTTTGATACCTTAGGCGAAACCTCGGTATTATGGGAATATCCATACCTTATTATTCCTATGGATTATATTTTAATTGATACCGATTATTCTGTGCTGCCCGTTGCATACATGCTTGCATATCAGCGATTTCCCAAATGGAAGGGGTTTATAATTATAAACATAGTAATTTCCGCACTTTTTTCATTTGTAGCAGAACCTATACTTTTGTGGATGGGCTTTTATGAGACCCACGGGTGGAAATTCATTTATTCTTTCCCCATCTATGTACTTATAGCAATTATAAGCAAAGGACTCATAACAATTTTTATGAGAAAACAGGCAGCTTCATAAAGGATGCTATTTGCTTGTAAGTCTTTACAGGGCTTAACATTAATCTTAAATTGCTGTAATCACTTTATATACAAGATATGAAATATAAATAAACAGAAGAAAAATACCAGTCTGCCGTTTGATGGACTTTCTTGCCCATGAAATAACAAAGATAATAATTGTAAGTATGGTCATAACAGCTATGTCCAACCAGAGAGACATGTCGGTGGGGATTGGCGAAATAACTGTAGACAAGCCAAGAACCAGAAGGATATTAAAAATATTACTGCCAATACAATTTCCAAGAATAATATCCGGCTCTTTTTTTACAGCTGCCATTACACTTGTAATTAACTCAGGCATAGTAGTGGCAATAGCAACAACTGTAAGCCCTATAAGAGTTTCGCTCAAGCCTAAACTTTGGGCTATATTTGTGCTGCCTTCCACAGTAAGCCTTCCACCTATTAAAAGAGAAATCAGAGAGAGAATGGAAATGCTGAAAAGCCTTGGAAGGTTTTCTTTATTCTCGTTTTCCATTTTTTCTAAAGTCAGTTGATTTCCATCCGCATCGGTATCTATATCGCCTTCAACATCAAGTAATATTTTCATAGACTCCTTAGAATCCTTTATAATATACACCATAAACCCTATAAATCCAATTAAAAGTATGATTCCATCTAAGCGTGAGAGCTGTCCGTTAAAAATCATTACAGTCAATACAAGCTGAATTAATAGAAGTATTGGGATTTCCCGCCTGACAACGGAGTCTCTTACCTGCAAAGGCATGATAATTGCAGAAATACCAACTATCAGTCCGGTATTGGATAATGAACTTCCGATTATATTTCCAAGTGCAAGCTGATTTGTTTTAGTTATCCCCGAAACAACCCCAACTACAAGCTCAGGTGCACTGGTGCCAAAAGCTACTACTGTAATCCCTATAATAAAAGAAGAAACTCCATATCTTTTTGCAATCTTTGATGATGAATCAATTAAAAAATCCGCACTCTTTATTATAATTATCAAACCTATAATCAACAATAAATATTGCATGTAATCATCCTTTATAAAATTTAATTTTACCCATCAAACAACCCCTGGCTCTAAGATGATAAATGTTTTACTATCACAGTCTACCTCTGCAAGGGCCCCGTAAGGCAGAATACACATCGGTTCACTATGTCCGAATGTCATATTATACATTATTGGCAAATCATATAGCTGTAATTCTGAAATGACTTTTATAATTGAATTTTTATATTCATCATAGTGTTTTTCCTTATAGTTCCTTTCGAAAAGTATTATTCTCATATCAAATTGCTCTCTTTTCCTACAGCTTTCGATATATATTATTGATGAGAGAAGTTTTCATAATAACTCCCGTCAAAGCATACCAGATTTTTAGTTAATTTTATCAAATAATTTTCCTCACAGCCAGACTATTTTAAATTATTCTTTTAAGTCTTATAAAATGACATCATTAAAATTATACAGTCAGTTCCCCATTATCTGTATCCGAATATACTGATATATCGGAGGTGGTGCAATGTGCCATGGCAAAACAGATGGCAGTATCTATTAAATCAACCTGTCGGCGTATCCTTGGCAAATGGCCAGGGAGTTTCAGGCATATTTTGCGGTATAGCCAATAGAGAAATATACTTGCTTCAATACTTATATCACACTCAGTTTGCAACTATGCATTATTCATTTGATGAAATTCAGGATATACGTCCATATCCTGTTTGTTATTTCCCGAAATAAACTAAATCCCAAGAGGTATTTACTCTTGGGATTTAGTTTAACGATATGCTTCTTCAACGGCTTCTTTTAATATTTCATAGGCTTTATAGCAATGTTCTTTTGTAGCAATAAGGGGCGGCACCATCCGAATAACCGAGTTTCCTATAAGTGTTACCAAGAGTTTTCTATCGAGGCAGCCGTGCTTTATGGCTTTGCCAAAAGGTGCATCAAATTCAACTCCCACTAAGAGACCCATGCCGCGAACCTCTTTTATATGAGGGAGGTCCTTTAATTTATTCATAAGATAATTTCCTGTACCTTCAGCATTTTGAGCTAATTTTTTATCTAAAAGCTGGTTAATCTGCGCCAATGCCGCAGCACAGCATACCGGATTTCCGCCGTAGGTTGTGCCATGGGAACCTATGGTAAAAGCTTTTGCTGCTTCCTCTGTTGCACAAATGGCTGATATGGGCATCCCGCCGCCCATGGCCTTTGCCATTGATACTATGTCCGGCTTGATATCGTAATTCATAAATGCCATTACCTTGCCCGTCCTGCACCATCCCGTCTGTATTTCATCCAGCAGAAGGAGAAGCCCGTTATCATCACACAGCTTTCTTAAGCCTCTCATAAATTCTAAAGATGCAGGATTTACTCCGCCTTCCCCCTGTACAGGCTCCACCATAATAGCTATGGTATTTTCCGATATCTGAGACTTGAAGGATTCAAGGTCGTTAAAATCCGCATAAGAAAATCCAGGCAGCATGGGCTTAAAGCCTTTCTGACAGGCATTATCCGGCTGTCCCGTTGCTGCCAGGGAACCGTAGGTTCTGCCGTGAAAGCTGTTTTTTGCAGTTATTATATGGTATTTGTGAGGTCCGTATTTCTCAACACCGAATTTCCTCGCCATTTTTATCATGGCCTCATTTGCTTCCGTTCCGGTGCTTTGAAAAAATATCTTATCCATCCCTATGGTCTCGCAGATTTTCTGTGCCAAAAGAACCTGCGGTATGGTATAAGGATAGTTGAAGGTATGAATTACGTCTTCTACCTGATCCTTAACCGCTGCCACCACTTTTTCATTGCAGTTTCCTGTACTGTTAACGGCAATACCTCCGTAAAAATCAAGATACGCATCTCCCTTTTCATCATAAAGATACATCCCTCTTGCAGTAACACACACAAAATCAAAGCGCTCATAGGTATCTATCATATATTTACCAGCCAGAGCTTTTATATCTTCTGCTGTCAATCCCCAATCCTGAAGTTTCATGTCTCATCCCCCTATTTAACTAATTAAAATACTTCCTCATTTTATATCACTGTTTTCTTCCCCATTATGAAGCCATATTTCTGCGGGTCGTGGCTGCTCAATATAAGCCGGTTCATCCCGGTTACAAAAGCACTGCCCGTTATCTGCGGTATAATTCCCCTTTTACCGGCTATCTCCACTTCCCTTGTGACAACTCCCTTAAACATGGAACCTGTTATGCTTTCATATATAAATTCCTCATCCAGCCTTATTTTATTTTTTTCATAAAGCCATGCCAGCTTTGCACAGGTTCCGGTGCCGCAGGGTGAGCGGTCCACCTGGGCATCGCCAAATATCACCACGTTTTTTAAATGGGCATTCGGATTGTCAGCCTTTCCATAAAACTCAACCAAATCCACCGTGGTGATATCTAAATAAGGATGTTTAATATCAACGGAGTTGTTTATTTTGTCTAAAAGATTCATGGCCAGGTCGGTCAAAAGACTTAAATTCTCCTGGACAATCGATATTCCGATTTTTTTAGAATCCACAAGGGCAAAAAAACTGCCGCCAAATGAGATATCCACCGATATAAATCCATAACCCTGCACGTGTATCTCAAGGCCTTCCTGATACACAAAGGAGGGTACATTTAAGAAGCTTACCTCTTTGGCACATCCGTTTTCGACCATAACTTTAGTTCTTATAATACCTGCCGGAGCTTCCAGAACAACTTCTGTATAGGGCTCTACTACTTCAACCAGCCCTGCCTCCACCGCTACAGTAGCTGCTGCTATGCTTCCATGGCCGCACATATTAAGATATCCTGAGCTGTCCATGAATATGATCCCTAAATTGGCTTCTCCACTTACAGGTTCGGTTATCAAAGCACCGAACATATCCCTGTGTCCTCTGGGTTCCAGCATAAGAGCTGTCCTGTAGTGGTCGTAGTTTTTCTCCAGAAACCATTTTCGCTCCATCATGGTTTCACCCTGTAATTTCGGGAAACCCTCCATGATAATTCTCGTAGGCTCTCCCATTGTATGGGTATCCACCGCAAGAAAAGTTTTTTCTTTTGTCTCATTAATTATGAGTTTCGGCACTAGATCCATCGTTGCACCTTTAAACATTATGCCTGTATTCATAAGGAAGCAGCTTTATCTGTCCGAAATGGTCAAAGTCACTTACGCATTGGAGCGAATCTTTTAAAATTCCTGTCTGCATTTCAACATTGTTTGGTTCTCCTGCATTGGAGCCTATTGGCACATGGGCTGCAGCTATACGCGGAGCACCCTGCTGCTGTGCGATAGGCGGCAAGGCCGCAATTACAATACAGGACATGCCTGCTTCCTCGCAGGCACGGGTTACTATTGTTGCAGAGCGGTGGCAGGTTCCGCAGCCTCCTGTGCACAATACTACATCAACTCCCTGGGCTTTAAGCCTTGCAGCAATTTCCGGTCCGGTTTCATTTTTAAATTTTTCGATATTTCCGCCGCCGCCCATGAATCCGTACATTTCCTCGGCCAGGCTGCCTATAAAACCTTCGGCCACCAATTCTCTTAATCTGTCTAAAGGGAACATCGCATTTACGTCTTTATTGATGTCGGAATTATCAAAGCCGCCGTGGGTAACCATTAATTCAGATGTTGACATATCCGACGGAATGGGCCGGTAGCTGTAGTCACCTGCCGTATTGAATGGCTCCTGGACTTTTTGGTGTATACCTCCCGCTGTTATAAAGGCTACCTTACACTGGTTCAATGGCTTTGTAAGGGGCGTCCAGACGGGTTTAGGCGTAATGGGTACAAAAATTTCGGATTTTAATCCTATGGCTGTAGTTAGTTTCATATGAAAATGCCCTCCTTAAATATCAAATGGTTCGCATATAACTGAAGTAAAATTCCACCTGCTGGCCCAATTCAAGCCTTTTTTCGGTAAATACCCATCTTAATGGAACGCATATAACACCAAGCCTCCCCTGGACATCTACCTTAATGGCGGTATCATTTACTTCAACGATTTTACCCTTCATCAATATGGGATTCAGCTCCATCATTTTGCCAAAACCCCGTTTACTATTTTCTGATTTTTATCTATAACTTCCTGACTCCACTTGTGGTCGGCCGGCTCAATGGGAATTCCCGCCATTTTAGTTTTCAGCATAAGAATTGCCCTGTCGGCGTCAGCTTTTGTTATGGAGCTGCAGCCTGCAACCTCATTTTCAAAGCCTTCTTTATCCTTATTAATTTCTACCATTGCATCCATATATTTGTTGCCTACCACCAGCTGTCCCTGGTATGCGCAGAAGGACACGCCCACAACGGGAACTCCTCTCATACCTATTTGCTCAATATGGGAAGCAAAATCTATGTGATTGTTTCCAAAGCCTTCGGTAGTAACAATTGCGCCTTCCACATCCAGGGTTTCAACCAAAGTGCCAAGGCGCTCGGATACATACATTTTCTCATCGTTAACCTGAGGACTGCCTACAAATACAACTCCTACAAGATTTAATTCACCATCCTCTGCCAGGCCTTCCACCAGAGGCTCCCTGAAATAATGGCGGGTCATTTCCTTTGTAGCCGGTCCTATGCAGGTCAATGCGTGAATAGCACCGTCCCTTACCTGATTTGGGGTAAGCATGACGGGAACGTTTCCAAGGTCTACGTTCATGCAGCCTCCATGTACTCCCGCCGGTTCTATGGGACAAAGAACATTATCATGCATTGCACCCTGGCCCATGATTTCCTTTACAAGAACCACTCTGGGACGTCCGGTTTTCTTTATGTCTTTGCACACTTCTTCTTTATTAACAGGTTCCTTTGTATTTTTTATTGCATCTCTTACTTCCTGTATAATCACATCTTCCGCAGAATGGGCGGCATAAGGTCCCTTTCTTTCCATTCCCGTTCCGCGGCGGATTACTGCATGTATCCTGATTATAATGTCATCCTCATCAGCACATCCCGGTCTTCCAAATGCCATTTTTTCATCCAGGTAGCCTTCGGATGAACCGAATTCGTGTACCTGAACCCCATCCTCATCGACACCAGTCAGCATGAAAACAACTCCGTCCAGTACATGTGAAACTCCTTCTCCAATCTTTCCTCCAATCTTTGTGGAGACAGGGCATACATCCATTATGGTTTCGGTGTATATGTGCTTGTTGTCCGGCGTTATGATGTCCACCTTCAAATCCTTTACAAGAGGATTTGACTTAAGGGCTTTTTCTATAACCTCTTCACCGATTGTCAGCACTCCGCCTTCAAATGATGTTTTAACACCCAGCTTAACTTCATTTACCTTGAAATACTTTTTGGTCAATGTCCTTATAACCTTATCTTCAACAACTGTTTTAGGCTGCTTAACTGCTTCGAAAACATGATTGATATTTAGCATACCTACGGGTATATCAAGCTTTAAGCCTTCAAGCTTCTGAATCTCAATATGAATCATGTTGTTTGAATGTGCTGTGGAGGATATTTCGGAAGCAGCTGCAGATGGTTTTGGAGCAGGTTCCGATATCTCATTTACTCCATCCAGCATTTCTGCCTTTATGGACTGGAGAGCTTCGCAATCTGTAACAAGAGTTTTTCCAAGTACCTGGGCGATGGTCAACCCGTCATCGCTTAATGTTAGCAGTCCGGCTTCCGCCATATCATCGAATAATTCCGGGTCTTCCAAATCCTCCGCACCAATCATAGTGCCCTTTTTTCTCCGGCAGCAAAATATCGCCGGGTCATTCAAATGCTTTTGTAATGTTTCCTTAGTAATAGACATATCTTTTACCTCCAAACTTTATTTCAATCTTCGTATCAATTTGTGATTAACTGCCCTTAAAGCACCGTCGGTGATATGATAAACAGCAAGCTTCATCTGAGGAGCACAGGACATAACAGTATTGGTGCAATCTGTGCAATTACCTATCAATAAGCTTTCTGCCCCTGTCTTTTTTAAAGCTATAACTTTCCCTGCCTGTCCGGGACATTTACCCGGATTTTCGCATTTATATGCCTGATTTACCTTTTGTGCCTGCTTGCAGTATTCTATTCCTGTAACATGTGACCCCATGTCCTTAGCAATTTCTATCATTCTTTTCTCATCCGCCCCGCATGCACAAACCAGAAGTCCCAGTTTTTCAGGACCTTTAGGAAAACATTCGGTAGCCAAAATCCCTCCGGTAGTTTTAACAACAGGGCAATCCATTGTTGTTCTCTTTCCCGTAAATGGTCCTCCCATTATTAGCTCGCCGTAGTCCTCCCTGCAGCCGCCGGCATTTTCTAAAAGCGTGCTGACCTTTGTACCAATGGGAACATCTTCAAAAATTTGAATGGAAGCACCCTTAAGCTTGCCAGCAACGGTAATGCTTTTGTCTATCAAAGGCTTTTTCATGTCTACTGCCTCATAAACCCTGTAAGCTGTTTCAGCATTTATGACAATAGAATTTGCACTTGAGGGGAGTTCATTAATATTTAAAAGCTGACCTTGCAATTCCCTGATAATCGCCCTTTCTTCTCCCACAGGATACATATCCGGAAGAGGGCAAATCTCTATGTTGTAATCATCAACGGCTTTTTCAAGAGCTTCGATGGCCTCTTTATGCTTTTCCTTCACAGCAACCTTGCCCTGCTTTGCCTGAACTATTTCCATGGCAATATGAAGACCTCTTATAACTTTTCGGGCCTTATTCTCTATCATAAGGATATTGTGTCCCAGTATGGGTTCGCATTCCACGGCATTTAAAATGACAGTTCCGCCCGGCTTTAATGGGTTTGAAAGTTTGATGTGAGTGGGAAAGCCTGCTCCGCCTAAGCCTACGATGCCTGCTTCTTCCACCAGTTCAAGAGGAGTTAAGGATTTTAATTTTATATAATTGCCAACATCTGCTTCATTATCAGCAGAAATTTCAATTGAGTCTTCGTTAATGGAAATGACTTTTCCTCTTACGCTGGAGTGAATGTTAGCGCTTATAGTACTGACGCCTAGAGCCTTTGCGGCAATTAGCTCGCCGCGATTTACAAAGCCGCCCTCTTTTACAATGGGCACTGCCGGTGCTCCTATATGCTGTTTTAATAAAAATTTATAAATATTCATAATTCCCATTCCTATGTTGCTTTTTTTATTTTAATCAATTATAATCCCCCTATAGATAATAGTAAAATTACAGTTTTATGCATCAGACATTAGTTTTATTCATGTCACATACTTTTAATGGAGGAAGCGGGAATGGACCTGAAAAAATATGAGCTGCTGGCATCGGTGGCAGAGACGGGTAATTTCACAATAAGTGCCGAACGTCTTGGATACACCCAATCCGGCGTCAGTCACATTATAAAAGGGCTGGAAGATGAGATTGGATTTCCGCTCTTTGTACGTACAAGGCGCGGTGTATCCCTGACTGAAAACGGCAAAAAAATAGTGCCTTTAATAAGGCAGCTTTTATCGGATAATTCTCGCTTGGAACAGACCATAAGTGCGCTTCACGGCTTAAATACAGGTTCTATTACCATAGGTACTTACTCCAGCATCGCTATAAACTGGCTTCCCAAGATTATGTTCGAATTCCAGAAGGATTTCCCCGGTATAGATATACATATGAAGGAAGGTGGAATTGACGAGATAGAATCGTGGATAGAATATAATAATGTGGATTTTGGCTTCTTAAGCAAAAGAGACACTCAGAAGTTTGATTGGGTGCCTTTAGATGAAGACCCTTTAATGGCAATACTGCCTAAAGGTTCTCCTGTACCCGAGAATGGAAGCTATCCCATTTCGGCTTTTCACAATCAGCCCTTTGTTATGTCCGCCCAAGGCATAGACCATGATGTGCACCTTGCTCTGGAAAAGGCAAATGTTACGCCTTACATCCGCTTTTCTTCAACGGACGACCATGCCATAATTTCAATGGTGGCAAACCGCCTTGGAATAAGCATCCTCCCCAATTTAATAATACAGGGTATGCAAAGCAATATCACAGCCATCCTACTTGAACCCTACTCATACCGTTCATTAGGAATAGGGATTAAATCTATCAAAAATATTTCCCCTGCCGCTAAAAAATTCCTTCAATACACTAAGCGTATTGTTGAGAATAAGTAAGCTTATTGATTATCAAATAAAGCAGAAAGATTCCTTGGTATGGCTTGAATCTATTGGTCTATGCCTAATACCCCATATTTTTGCTTCAGTTCTTCGGAAAAGCCGTCATAGGCATTGCCGTTCATAATAAGTTCAGTGAAACAACCCCTTAATATTCTTTTGCTATACTTTATTTATCATTTTCCACGGCTGCAATTCCATCTATTTCAATCAGGCAGCCCGGACGTGCAAGCCCTGCTACAAATAATACGGTGATTAACGGCGGATTTTTCATTTCACCGGCATATTCCTGGAATGCTTCCAGGCCGACTCGAGGGTCGCATCCATTTAATAAATAGATGTTGAGTTTAATAAGATTTTTAAAGCTCGCATGCTCAGATGCCAAAATAACCCCAATATTCTTCAGGGTTTGTCTCGTCTGGAGTTCAAGATCATCCTGTCCAACCAGCTCTCCATTTTCATTTACTGCATTCTGTCCGCCTATGTAAATTGTCTTAGCATTACCGCTAACTGTGATCATTTGCGTAAAGACCTTTGATGAAAATAAACCCTCCGGATTATTATGCTTCATTTTAAATTCACTCATTTTATTTCTCCTTTCGAGCAAATCTCATTTTATTTTTCCATGTTATTTAATCGCCCCGGACCTTCCTTTCACTCCGATAATGTTCCCATTCTTCTAAAAAATTAAGAATAAGATCATTGGGCATAGCCATTCCGGAAATGTACTGCCGTAATATGTTCTCGCTGCCTCCTAAATTTATCCCCGCAATTTCCAGGTTTTCGTTAAGCAAAGCGCTGCCGCTGCTTCCCTGGGATAATGCAGCCGTATGCTTGATAATCGGATATTGCAACTTTCCGGCTTCATCACCAAAGGGTACCGGTTTTCTGCTGCTTATTTTTCCGGCAGTAATAATATTTCTTTTATCATATGGATTACTCATGGATGCGATTACATCTCCGTACCTGGGTATTTCATCTGCAACCGGCAGAACGTTATAAACCTCATCCGCGCTAAAACTGATTACTGCCAAGTCGTATTTATCATTTGAATATTCCACTGCGGCCTGAGAAAATTGCTTATAATAATCAGCTATCCCCTGAAATTCTCCGCCTTTCTTAAGTGAATCCGCGTAGTCTAAATCATCATATCCCATAACGACAATCTGAGTTTTATCCATATCATCAGATTCTTCAATCACATGTTTGGCTGTAAGGGCATAGTACTTATCGCCTTCCTTGCGGATAATCACTCCGCTGGTGCCTGCTGAAACCGATATGGAGCTGATATTTTCGCCATTACTGTATTCCAGCTGAACTATCTTTATATTTGCTGAAAGTGCATATTTACCGGCTTTTTCTATAAATTCTCTGTTCATCGCCTGGTTCAGAGAGGATTTAATTGAAGGAAGAAAAAAGGAAATAAGCACCATAAAAACGGCTATTGCAATATTAAGAGCTGTTTTTTGATTTCTTTTCATATGCATCCCCCCTTTTTACCGGCTTTTAGATTTTATCCCTTAAAAATTCACTGTTAACAACATTCTATACATAGGGTTTTGATTATTATATAAAACTATTATACTATAAATACAAAAGGCCTGGAATTATATTACTGATTGGTTTCGGGTATATCTGACGGTATCATGGCTTTTCAAAAATTATCAGGATAACGTCAAAGCCGGCAGGATTAGTTTCTCCCCTGCCGGCTTTGATGTTAATCAGACAGCCTTCTAAAGCTCATCTTGTTATTGGTTTAAAGATATAGTAAAGGTCTCTCCCGCCTGTTCCCAGTTATCGCCGCTCCTGCCGCTTTTTTCAGGAAGCCTTGCCGCATATGGGGTTAACGTAATGGCTGTGATTTCATCAGATAAATCACCATCCAGATTTTGATATTTAAATACTAAATCTTCACCTGATACGCTTGTGAGGAAAAATTCCACTTCGTTTCCTAAATTGTCCTTGCCTCTTAAATCAATCTCATAGGAACGCTCAGACCGGTCCTTCACTTTACCAAAAATTTTCTGATTGACAGGATTATATCTGAACTCCTCCAAAGTATATTTTTCATTTCCGATATTAAATGCGTAATCTAAGGCTACGGTATAAGTATTGGCAGTTAATTCGCTGCCGTTTGCCGTAAATTCAAATTCCCATTTACCTTTAACTTTATCTGTGGAGGCATTACCCGTATAATAGGTTAAATTTTTTAACGCGACTTTTATATTGATATTTTCCGCAGTGTCAATGCCGGCTATATTTACCGAATAGGCGCTGAAAAAACGGGTTTTGGAATCATCAATTGCCCCTCCGACTCCGGTTGCACCGTATCTCATTATTTTCTTTCCGTTGATAAAAATATCGTAATCAAAATTAATCCCCTCAACGGGTTTATTTGTATTGGTGATTATGGATAAAATCAGCTCATCTTTATCAATAATTGCATCGGTTAATTTCATCTCTATGCCGTTGCTTTCCACCACTTGATTGACTACATTGGAATAGGGTTCAATATTTTTTTCAATGCCAAGGGCTTCACCGATGGAATAAGATATTTCCGCAAGCTTATTTTCTGTTGCGGCATATACCGCTTTACCCAAATCTGTTTGGGTAAAAAACCCTAGGGCCAGCAGCAAGGCTACAGCGACCACACCAATTTTTTTAGAATTGAATATCCTATTTTGCCTTCTTTTAAATGCCTTTCTTAGCTTCTGCTTTTCCATGTCATTAAGTTCCTCTTTGGCGTAATCCTCAAGATTGATTTCTATATGATTCAGGAGCTCATATATATTTTTAGCATTCTTCATATCAATGCCCTCCTCGCATTTCCTTTCGGATTTTCTTCTTTCCCCTGGAAATTCTGTTATATAAGACAGATTTACTGAATCCGGTGGCCTCGGCTAATTCATCTATATCTTTCCCTTCAAAATACAATTGCTTGAAAATTTCCCTGGTCTCTTGAGATAAACTGTTTAGAACTTTTTCCGTTTCTTCCTCAAGCTCTCTGGTTAATACTGACTTTAGTGAGTTGTCTTCCACAGATATTGTTACATCATCTATGTTCTCATTTTCCAAATCCCTTAAGTGTTTTCTCAGATAATCTATGGATTTATATTTAGCAATTCCACCTATCCAATTTTTAAAGCTGTTTCTTTCAGGGACATAAAGGTAAATATTATTCCAAATAGCCAGAAGACAATCATTTATACACTCTTCATAAAGGTCAGGAAGGTAAAATAAATGTTTTTTTATAACGGTTTTAAGAATCCAGGCATAGTTATCAATAACATACTCCAGGGCTTTCTCATTCCTCTTTTTCATCTGCACAATGAAATTATCTTCGGTTATTTTCAATGGCCCACCTCCTTTTTCTTTACTTCTACATGTAGATATTTTTGTCTTCACACAATACTTCGTATTTAGTAATGAAAATCTATCGAATTCAAATATATATTTTTTTAAGATTTATATGGCAATCTACCTCTAACGAGCTTCATTACAAAAGATACGCCTTGTCTTGTTCGCCTTTAATATTTTGTTTCCTCAAATTTTACACTGCCCAATAAAAAAGTTGCTGCGCAACTTACCAAAGGGAGACCTATGTCCCCCTTCGAAGCACCTCCTTGACGGCAAGACGTCCCATCCTTTGCATCCTCGTTTTTTATATGATAGGAAAGAGAGACTTTCCAATCATATAAAAAATAGGCCATGGTTCTCGAAAAAAACATGGCCTATGATACTGCTGCTGATAGCAGTATTATATACTCGTATTTAAAACTCATTCCTGCCCCATCCTGGCAAAAAGCCTCTAAGGAGTTCAGCAATCAATTCCTATTTATTATCCACTCCAGCACCGGAACCGCCCCTTGTCGGTAGTCGTCAAAAGTTTCTTCAATCACCTTATCCGGCTCCAGCGTGTTGACATCCTGATCCAACCAATGGAAATACTTCGTCGAATATCGGATGGTTATTTCACTGTTAGGCAGCTTGAATTGTTTTACTTCTCCGTAGTGGTTTGGCTCACCGCCCGTAGCTTCTCCTACAAAATAGGCCTTGGTTTTTTTCTTCAAACTTACAGCATTCAAAACAGCAGAAGAAAAAGTATTCTTTCCTGTGATCACATATAATTTGCCTTGCTGGTTAAAATCGCTGTTTTTCACTTCCTTGATGAAAGGGTCCAGGATGGTGGAGATACCGCCGCGATTTTCCCTGATATCAATAACAAGCTTGTTGACTTCATGGCTTTTTACAAAGTGCCAGAACTCCTTACGGAAAATTTCAAAAGGTTTATCTCTCATTTGTCGGCAACTGCTGTAGTTAAAATAAATGATTTTCTCGTCTTCTAAATATTCATACCAATAATTTTCATCCGGACGGCTCTTATAAAGAGGGACGGATTCTGTCAGACCTTCGGTGGGCACATAATCTTTATGACTTATTGGTTTTAATTTCACCGTCTGCATTTTACCGTTTTCCAGTTCCACATCCAGTCCGATTTCATCTTCCTTGCTTAAGCCAAAATATTTCAGTACGCCCGGCATGGGCAGATAATAGATAACCTGGGTCTTAAACCAGCTTTCATTGGCACCCGCCAGTAGAGGTCTTAGCATATCGGCCGCTTCTTCAATTTTCTTACCGTTTAAGGTGATTATTCTGGCATTCAGTAATTCCTGATATTCTTTACTTGTACCCATAATATAGATGCCCTCGGCAAACCAATGAAGCTCAAGCGGATACCGGTATTCCGAACTTATATTGGATCCGGTATGGGTATCTCCCATACCGGCCAGAATAACGTTTAGAGCTATCTCCATCTGCTCATCCGAATATACTGGAACTTTGTTCTTTAGCTCTTCCAGCTGCTGAAGAAAGTCTTGCTCGGAGAGGTTAAAATACAGATTCTTATGGACTTTCGGCAGTGTTTCTTCTAGATAGGTGATATCCTTTACCCAACCGGTGTCCCTGTCTTCAGCCAGATAAGGGTCGGTTGAAGGGACGCGGCTGCAGCCTGTCGGCAAAAGCATAATTGTTACTATAAATATAATGGCAAGAGCATAAGGGACCTTAGTAAAGGAGCATGCCTTTCTTAAATTAAGCTGTTTCATAGATATTCCACCCCTTTACCACCATATTCCGGTATCTCTTGCTTATAAAAAGGTAGAAGCCTGCCATCACCAGGATTAAAACAACTACTCCAGTTATGATACTGCCGGTGAATTGATAATGAATGAAAGATTCAAGGGCTTTAATTGCCATAACCCCATGAATAATTCCCAATAGGACCGGCAGGATAAAGGCGATACCTACCTGAGTATAAATGCTTTTAGCGACTTCCTGTTCCGTCATTCCGATTTTCATGAGAATCCTATACTGTTCCCGGTCCAGGATGGCATCGCTTAAAATCTTAAAATACATAGTGCTGAAGGTAGAGATCACAAAGACGATAGACATCACCAGTCCCATGAAATAAAAAGCTCCAATTAAATAGTATTTGTATTGATACTGTCCGGCATAGCTGTTCAGATTTTCTCCAGGGTTTTTCATTACCCCGGCAATTTTTCCCACCAGTTCTATGCTATCCTCCGGTTGGGTAATATTGATGCCGTACAGAGTCATCTCTTTGCCATTTTCCTTTAATTCGCTGTATTGCTTATCCGTGACGATATAGGTATCATATTTGCCGATACCTCCCAGTTGACCGATAAAGGGCAGCTTTACCTCTTTTTTTAAGACGTAGCTTCTACCTTCCATAACGAAATCCTGTCCGACGTAACTAATGCCTGAAAAGACCAGATTGGAGTGTAATATTTTTACCGTCTCATTATCCCTAAGTTCAATAGTCTTTAATATTTGCTGATAATCCTTAGGCCGGGTTATCATTAATGACTTTTTAACCTCGGAAATACTGGTGATCAAGCAGGTCCCGGTACGTTCTCCGTAGACGTAGTTATAGGACACATTACCTATCAGAAAATTGGAAGCGTGCTCGGCAAGAATCTGATGCGAAGATTCTTGAATCAGCTCTCTGATTTTTTTGTTCGTAGCCTCATCCTGATCGAAATAAGAGATGCTGTAAGGCGCTTCGACAGCCGTATTGGTGTCGGCAAAATATTTAAGTGCAAGGCTACCGCTGAAGGCAGCCAAAGTTGAGGCGCATAAAATCGCTGTCATGGAGAAGCTGCGGTAATTTGTGCCCATACTGAATAACGTATTGCTGAAGCTCACCAGTCTTGACCTTTTATAAATGACTTTTTTCTTCTGAATCAGTGCGTTAAGGACAATGGCTAAAAAACTGCCGAAGAATAAATAGGTACCGATACAGATAAGGATCAGAACTAAAACCGTAGCCTGAAAAAAATCCATCCTCAAATCAAAGGGTAAGTCAAATATATTCAGGGATATATAATAAGCCGCAGTTATGCAAGCCATGCCGGTAATGCCGCGAATCCACCTGATTTTAGGCAACTGCTGTTCTTTCTTCGATACATTCAGTATTTCAATAAGCCTGCTCCTGCGGACCCTAAGGTAATTTTTAATGCCCATTAAAAGAATGATGAAGGCAAATATCAGAAGCAGCATGCCGACAGCCTTATGCGGAATATAAAAGGGAATCTGAATATTCAGAATCATGGCATTTCCAAGCAGCATAAAGAACAGTTTGGAAAACAGCAGGCCAATAGGCAGTCCGGTAATAACTGCCGTTCCACCCAGCAGTATACTTTCCAGCGCAAAGACTGCTCCGATTTTATTGCCTGGAATGCCCATGAGCATGTAGGTGCCGATTTCTTTATAACGCAGCTTGTAAAAAAAGTTATTTGCATGGAACATAAACGACATCACAGTAAGAAGCAGGATGATACTGCACAGAGAACTAGCTGCCTGTGCAAATATATACTGCTCACCGAGAACCTGCAGGTAAGGATTGTAATTGACCGCCAGAAAATTATAATAGATGGCCGTCGTAAGGGTGAGGACCGTTAAGTAAAACCGGTAGAGTTTCAGGTTGTTCTTAAAGAGCAGCCAGGAAATTTTAAAGGAGTTCATTCCTTTCACCTCCCAGCAAGGCCACCATATTCAGAATCTTTTTAAAGAATTCTTCGGTATTGCCGTTTGTCTCCAGTTTACCGCTGATCATCCCGTCTTTTAAAAACATCACCCGGTCGCAGTAGCTGGCGGCAGACGCATCATGGGTTACCATCACCACCGTCGTTTTGTACCTGCTTCTGACATTTTGAAAACAGGCTAAAAGCTCGGATGCCGCTTTAGAGTCCAGCGCACCGGTAGGCTCGTCGGCAAACAGTATTTTAGGTTGGTTGACCAGAGCACGGCAGACAGCCGCTCTTTGCTTTTGCCCGCCTGAAAGCTGGTAGGGATATTTATCAAGCTGGTTGTCTATACCGAACAGCGCTGTCAGCTCCCTGACCCGGTGCAAAATCTTTTCAGCATTTATATTATTAAGAGTTAAAGGCAAGGCGATATTATCCCGGATAGTCATATTATCCAGCAAATTAAACTCCTGAAAGACAAACCCAATTGTATCTCTGCGAAACAAGGCCAGTTCTTTTTCTCTTAGAGCCCCTGTGTCGCGGCCGTCAATAATCACCTGGCCTTGAGACGGCTTATCAATGGTAGAAATGATGTTAAGCAAGGTCGTCTTTCCGGAGCCGGATGGGCCCATGACAGCCACAAAGGCACCTGCCTCTACCTCAAAATTGACCTCATGGAGTGCACGGCAAACAGCTCCCTTTTGTCCATATAGCTTGGTCAGGTTCTTTATCTCAATTATCGAAAACATAAAACTTCCTCCCTGTCATTCCCATGCTTTTACGGGATAGTATTTGCTTTTATTGTAAAATTGTTTCCCCTTCGGTTCCATAGTTCTGAATGACATTTTGGAAATGGAATGTGACTTTTTTGTAACTTTAGCTGCGCTGGCGCTTCATATAATCGGACAGCTTGTAGAAGGATACAACGAATTCGGTATAAACCCCTTGTTCACTCTGTACCTTCAGACCTATCCCTAAGGTATCGGCCATTTTTTTGGCGTAGTACATGCCCATACCAGTAGACTTGGAGCTTTTTCTGCCGTTGCTGCCGGTAAACCCTTTATCAAATACCCGTCCCAGTTCTTCTTTGGGAATTCCTATGCCGTTATCCTTCAGATACAGATGATATCCCCACTCATCTTCCTGACTGCTTATGACTATTTCACCCTTCTTTTCCGTATACTTGCTGCTGTTATTAAGAATCTGAGAGACGATATAATTAATCCATTTTTTATCGCTGATAAAATGATAGGGCTTTACGCTACTCTGAATACTGATATCCTTGGCTATAAAAAATTCAGCGTTATCGCTGATGGCCTCTTTGACGATTTGTCCCAGGTCAACATTTTCCGAAACAATATCCTCGCTGTAGTGATTGGCCCTGGTAATGGATAAGGCCTGATTAATCCGGAATTTCATCTGCTCGATTTGAAATGTCAGTTTATTTGAGATATCCGTTTCACTTTTCAGACGTCCCACAACCATTTCACATATGGATAGGTTCACTTTCAAATCATGGACGGTCTGGGTGAGATAATCTTTTAAATCATTCATCCGTTGCCTGTAGCTTTCTTCTTTTAGGAAGAAAGCCTCATTTTTATACTCCAGCAGTTCTTTTAAAAGCCTGATTTCCGGGATATCCTTTTCTTCTATGGCTGAAGGCTCACTTAAGAGCCAGTCGGTATCCTGGCCTTCCAGCATAGTTTTCCTGGCTTTCATATAAGCCTTATTCAACCGACGATAATGAAAGAAATACCCCGCAGCGGATATGAAAATAACCAGTAAATCAAGATAAAAAATCTCCCCCAGTGTTTTTGCCAGGGGAGTGCTTGTCAGTAAAATTAAATTAACCAGGATAATAATGCCCGCCTGGCTGGCTATCCATTCCCATTGTCCCTTGATATAGTCTGCTGTTTTCATAAAATCAAATACCCCATTCCTTTTTTGGTGGTGATAAATGACTGAAGTCCCAGTTCCTCCAGCTTAAGCCTTACGCGATTTACATTAACTGTCAGAGTATTTTCATTGACATAAACCTCATCATCCCATAAACGCCTCATCAAAGCTTCCCGGGTAACTATTTTCCCTTGGTTCTCTATGAGGAGCCTTAAAATCTTCAGTTCATTTTTGGTTAATTCACATTTTTTATTATCATAGGCCGCCGTCCCTTCCTCAAGATGGACGATAAGTCCCTGATATTGAAGGATATTGGATTGCTGGAAACTATATTCATAGGCTCTGCGGATGACTGCCTGCAGTTTAGCTATTAATACAGTATTGTCAAAGGGCTTGGTTAAGTAGTCGTCACCGCCGTTATTCATTCCCATTATGACATCCATGCTGCTGTCCCTGGATGAGATATAAATAATTGGGACGGCGGAGGTATCCCTGATTTTCTTACACCAATAAAAACCATCAAAGTAGGGGATATTGACATCCATTAAAACGACGTGGGGTTCTACGTTCAGAAACTCGTCCAGGATGCTATCAAATATTTCCGCTATCCTGACTTCGTACCCCCACTTTACCAGCAGCCGGGATATCTCATCGGCCAGCATCTCGTCATCCTCAACTACATATATTCGGTATCGGTTTTTGGTGTTCATCCTTTTCACCTCATATATTTCATTTTTTTCATTAATTCCAAAGATGAAAATAGCCTTTTTGATTCTTTGGGGCGCCTTCGGTTAGAAATGAAGCAGCCTTTTACAATGATTATAACACAACATATCAGGCTTTCCCAGGAACCCACTCACTTCTCTATTCTATATTCCAACAACCCTTTGTAATATACGCACTAGGCATAGACCATAATGTACACCTGGCTCTTGCCTAACAAGTGTTACGCCTTGCATCCGTTTTTCATCAACAGATGGCTGTAACATAATGTCAATACCGGCAAACCGCCGTAAAATAGAGAAAGGCGCAATATTCTGTGCCTCTCCCTCTTTTATTTTATTTCCTCGAAACCTGAGTTTTCAACTGATTCCATAACCGGAACCTTATATACCAGACTTCCTATTCTTAATGTATGATCCTGCTTTTTATAGGTACAGTAGACCTTGTATTTTCTCTCTATATCAGAAGCCTTCAGGTGTATCTTTATCTCTTTTTCTCCAATGGTATCATACTTTAATTCCTGATGAGATTCTTTCTGTTTTTTGGTGGTTATCCCAAAGCTGATAGCAGCCTTCGCTGCTGCTCCCGTTGGGCTTTTATATGAAGCTTCAGCTGAGGTATTAGTGGAGGTACCTATTTCGCTTATTTCAGTTTCACTCAGCAATATACCTAATTTGGTGGTATATTTATAAGTGAAATCGGCTTCCGAATTTGCAGGTATTGTAATTATCTCTCCGCTGTATTCGGTTTCATACAGTTCCTTTACTTTATCTTCCACCGTCAGTCCTGACGCAACATCCAATTCCTTGACTCCTGTGTCTTTAATCCATGCATTATATGAAAATCTGCTGATTGGCGCATTATTATTATCCTGTTTTACGTCAATCCAGGATAATAACCAGTCGCTTCCTCCGTACCGGCAGTCGCTTCTGATTTTTAACCTGTAAATATCGCCGCAATCTGCTCCGACGTCCAGTGTGAGCTTGTTTGTATCATTTCTTTCAAAAGCATTCCCGCTTAATAAACCATTTAGCCTATATTCTTCGGAAATCCCCTTATTGCCTATTAACTGGATAAATATATTGGAATCTGTTCCAGCATATACCTCATCCCCGGTATGTATGGAAATATTGTACTTATTACTCATTTATATCTCTCCTTTAAAAATTATTTTTTTCTGACTTATTCAGATTACTTAATGTTTTGACCGATAAAATTCATAACCAATTCCTTTTGCTCTTTTGCGGCATTATGAAATCTTGCATAATTTGTGTTGACTTTATCAGAAGATTCCCTGCACCTATTTGCCCAGGCATTTATTACATAAGGAGGAATATCTTCACCTAAAAGCTTCTTTATAGCTTTTATCCACTCTTCGGACTGGTCAATTTTTCTCGCGGATAACACGCTTTTAATTTCTGCCTCGGTTTTATCCTCCAATTTAATGTCATCGGAAGCAGTAAAACTCGTTCCCTTTTTAAACTTGCTTAATGCTGCAACCATTTGTCTGAAGGCTTTAAGGAAGTCTTCGGTATTATCGCGCTCAATATGCCTTTCCCCATTAAATTCTTCTCGCCAAACGGGAAGATATTTGAATTTAACAAATCCATAATCGGCAAGGTGACCTATTTGTGCATGTCCGAGATATCGCGGACTTACATAATAGGGTGACGAAAAGCCCGGAACTTGATACTGATGATTTTTCGGAAGGTCATTTTCCGAAAGGATACAATGAATTTCATGCCAAGTGTTATCCTGAAATTCATATAAGCCTTTAGATTGCCGGATATCATTTATTGCCCACTCCGGTGTACCTGCAAAGTATTGATGAGCCCATGTATCAGCTAAAATATGCATCTTCAGCCCGATTTCCTCCAGTGTTGCTTTTGCAGTACCTCTGTTTATCATTTCATTTGCAAGACTGCTTTGCGGCAATGTCATGAGCTTGAATTTTTGTTTTGAATCATGTTCAAAATTCCATATAGGCAGCCATGACACTCCGGCATACATCTTTCCTTTATATTGCACTTTGTAATTCTCATTTCCGGGCAAAAAGTGGAAAGGACACCAAATCTCACGAGCAGCAGCTTCATCTTCTTTTGTATAGGGAAGGGGGTTTTCCGCATCTTCTATGATATCTTTAGAGTCACGATAAGTGACTATTTCCTGAAAGGGTAAGCTGTCTATCTGCGTATGAATGGTATTATCATCGACCAGCTGGGCGGCATAACAGATTATTTGAGCTTCCTCCTTGGAATATCCTGCAACTCTTGCCGCCATATATGTACCGTAATAATGAAAGTCCAAATTCATTTTTTTCACTCCTTATAGCTTATTACAATAATAAATCCAAGTCTGCTTCGTTCTCGTGACCGCATTTAGAACATACAAATTTATATTTGGGAGAGCTTGCCTTGTTGATTCTTTCATAAAATTTCTTCAGATAATCCATATCGGCAGTAAACAGATTTTCGATAACCTCAGCATCTATCGTTTTTAAATCGCCTAATCTGGTAACAACCCTGGATAAAATTATCACATTCAGATAACTCTGGTTTTGCTGTACGCGCACATCTCTCATAGGCAATATTTCATCTGCCGCTGTTGCCAATCGCATTATACCTTTCTTATGTATATTTCCGTCTTTATCAACATAACCTCGCTGAAGCTCAAAATTGTACTCAATCTGAAATGACATGTTTTATCCCTCCTTTTGCTTCAATCTGCCCAGTTGTTCTAAAATGGCATAGTTTTACAGGTTTTTGGGGGATTATCCATTTTTTTCATTATAACATCGAAATTTGATTCTTAACTTAAAGAAATCTTAAAGATTATTTAAGCATATCCCCGTCGGCTTATTGGCATATGCAGGAGAAAAGGTAGTTGCATAAATGTGCTGCCACTGCTAAAGACGCTGCATAAGAGGTCAAGGCGGAACATTCCACCTTGACCTCTTATGCGCATATCGCATTTAAAACGCACCGACTTCAATGGGCTTTACCGACAACAATCGGAAGTCGCCGCCGTATGCCAGCAGAGCCTCGTGGATGTAGACAGCAACAAGCCTGGGCTCAGGAGTTACAGTCATGGGAACAGCTTCGCAGATTATCATGTGGTTCGTACCGTTGACAATCTGCGAGGCTGCGTAAAGCAACGGTGTATACCGCGCCCCAACGAGCTTGCTCATCGCTTCTCCAAAACCTGTCGCGACTTTTTCCGGCAGGTTGCATGCAGTAAAATCTGCCAATACCCAATTTCCTACACTTGTCATAATTTTTGACCCCTTTCATTTTAAAATTTAATTGATTTATTATTATTATAAAAGTTATCGGATAATTACCGGCATTCATTTCACACCCGAAAACATACATTTCAGGAAACATAATAGAATTCTTTTGAATTTGCTAAAATTTTGGTACAATTTGTTATAGATGTGACAGTAAACCACCATGATAATTTTAAACAGGATTACTGCAGACAGGGGGAAGGTTTTTTGAGAATTGCTTTGTGCGATGACGATGTAACTGCTCGTCAAGCCTTAAAGACACAGCTTAATACATACTGCAGCCAGAGAAATCTTTGCCTTACCATAGACTGCTTCTCCTGTGGAGAGGACTTTTTGAAATCGTCTGTTCAATATGAGATCGTGTTTATGGATATTTACCTAACTGGCATGAGCGGAACGGAAGCAGTGCAGGAAATCCGCAAGACCAGCCGCTGTTCTGTGGTATTTATGACGGTAAGCCGTGAACACGCTGTGGAAGCCTTTGGCCTGAACGCCACCCATTATCTTATAAAGCCTATTACAGAAGAAGCCCTGGCCGAAGCCATGCAGCGCTGTCTGGAACGAATAGACCGGGAATCCGAACGGCTCCTCGAGGTAAAAAGCAGACAGGGCACAGTTCCCATCTTAATGAAGAACATAATTTATATTGAAATATTCAATAAGATTTCCATTATCCACACTGAGAAAAAACATATTCAGACATATATGACCTTAGACGCGCTTTTAAAATTGCTGGAGGAAAGCGTTTTTATGAGGGCACAACGCAGTTTTATCGTCAACATGAATTTTATTGAGTCCTTCTTTTTTGACCGCATTGTGTTGAAGGACGGAACAGAAATTATTCTTTCACGGAAAAATAGGTCTGAGCTTAAGGCGCAATACCAGCATTTCTTATTCAATCTTGCAAGGAGGGGCGGAATATGATTTTCGGGCGGATGCTTTTCGGCTGTATGCTGCAACTGGCGCCTTTTGCCTTTTTATGCATATATCCCTTTGTTGATCATCTCAGATATTCAAAGAAGAAAGCAGGACTTTTAACCGCCGGGCTGATTCTGCTTCTCAGCACCCTGTTCGCCGGGATCTGCACTTATCTGGTAACGATTTTTCCACCGGGGCAGGCTTTATTTAACTATGCCAACGCTGTTTTTATGGTCTGCCTGATTCCCTGCCTTATTTGGTATATTTTTGTGGTGAAAGAAATCTGGCAAAAGAAGCTGTTTGTCTTTTTTTTCACCATGACCAGTGCTTTGGCCATGGTTTCGGTCTGCAATATCCTGGTAACATGGTTTTATCGGGGAAAAGAAGTGGACGGGCTTCCTTATTACGGCACAAGCTTGATTATTCTCGCCGCTTTCACGGCAGTTACGCTGCCGCTTTTATGGCTGCTGCTCAAACATGGCTATAAGCCGGTGGCCGATGGATTGAGCCGGAAGGAAAGCGGATATCTGTCCCTTTTGTCGGTGCTTCTGTTCGCCGTGCTGGCAAGCGGACTTATTCCAATCAATTACGTGAACATATATAACCCAATGTCGTTGTTTCTCTATTTTGCCCTGATCATTGCGGTCTTTGTCATCTATTTTGTTTGCTTCAAGCTTTTTTTCCATACTCACGAAAAGCTGGCCGTTCAGCGTCAGCTGACCCAAATGGAGCATCAGCTGGCCCTTCGTGATGAACAATACCGCAGGATTACCGGCAGCATAGAAAACAGCCGCAGGATACGTCATGATTTTCGTCACCATATCATAGTCCTTCAGGGATTTTTGACCGCCGGAGCCATCCTTGAAGCAGAAACCTATTTAAACCGGTATGTGCGGACATTAAATGAATATGAAATCGCAAAATTTTGTGATCATACAATCGTCAATACCATTGTCAATCATTATAGAACGCTGGCAACGGAAAATGAGATAGCTTTTACAGCCCGAATAGATCTTCCTGCAGAAATCACCGTACAGAATTCCGATATTTCCGTTCTCCTCGGAAATCTCCTGGAAAATGCCATTGAGGCGGCCTTACGTGCGCCGGAAGAAAACCGGGTAATCCGCATGAGCATCATCCGCTCCGGCAAAATGCTTGCCATCGCAGTAGACAACGGATTTGACGGAAGGGTGAAGCGAGAGGGACGCCGTTACCTTTCACTAAAAGAAAATCATACCGGCATTGGCTTGCAGAGCATCAAAGGCATTGCAAACAAATATAACGGCGGCGCTGAATTTGGACATGAGGGGCTTACCTTTCACGCTTCGGTTATGCTGGGTATCCCTTCTTAGGCTCATGACAATAATGTCGTCTGAAACTGATATCCTCTTAACAGTAAAATTCAGTGCAAAATGTGATTGCACTTACATGTAATATTATTGATTGAGCCTTCGCAGCATGCGTTGTTATGATGAACAGATGAACACCAAACACTGCATGTTTCTTTTTAATTTAAAACAACTTCGCGTATCACAAATATTCAGATCCGTATATAAAATATGCTTCCCCGCTGAACTTCACTTGTTGCCCATAGCCTGCCGTCGTGCTTATTTATAATTTCCTTCGCTATATATAAGCCTAATCCTATTGAGTCTTTTCGGGCATTTTTACCTTTATAGTAGCGGTCGAAAATATGAGGTATATCTTCTCTAGGTATGCCTTCTCCGTAGTCTCTTATGGATATTTCAACTTTTTCATCTTCCGCAGGGCATAGAATAATTTCTATCTTCCCGCCTTCTGCACTGTATTTTATTGCATTTTCCAAGATATTTTCAATAGCTCTGCAAAATTTTATTTTATCAATATTTTTTATAATGTCAGCTCTATTATCCATTCTCAATACAGGTACAATGGCTTTAGCTTTGAATTTCAGTTCTGAATCTTCAACAATTTGTTTTATAAAAGCGCCAATCTGAACCGGTTCCCGGTTAAGTACCAGATTTCCTTCCTCCAGCCTGGCCACCATGAAAAAATCATCTACCATAGCACTTACATGCTTTATCTTTTCATAAACTCTCTTGATATATTTTTCCTTATCTTCTTCTTTTTTTACTTCTCCGTCAATTAAAGCCTGGGCATAACCTATGATTACAGTCATGGGGGTCCTGAGATCATGGGAAATGTTAGCCATAAGTTGTGTCTTGTCCCTGTTAGCTTCTTCAGCTTCTTTTTTTGATTTAATAAGTTTCCTGAATGTTATGCATAGATAGTATATTACGACCAGCAATAAGACCGTTAATATTCCTACGAGTATAATAAGTTTTTTTGTTGCGGAATTATTTCGGGGGATGACCATTGCTTTTTCAAAGATTTCATCATAATCCATATTTTGAATGACTTTGTTGATTATCGTAATCAATTCTTCTCTGCCTTTGGCAGCGCCGATATATATACGGTTTTTTCCCTTGAGCTCCCCTACTATTTTAATGTCATGAAATAGTCCTTGTTCCGTATAATATGTGAATACGGGGATTTCACAGATTGTAAAGTCTGCTTTTCCATCAGATACATATTCCAGAGCTTCTTCCATGTTGGTAACATCGATGATCTTTGCACCGGGAATTTCATTTAAAATAATATCCAGGAACCAATATCCTTTGGGCACTGCAAAGGTATTATCCTTAATTTGCGAAAAATCTTTGACAAGTTGTGTCATGTCCTTTGCCCCAAGGATGACTTGTGTCATCTCAATGTAAGGGATGGAAAAGGTCAGATATTCGGAGCGCCCCTTAGTGAAGGATACAGTGCTTAAAAGGTCAACTCTGGCTTTTTCGGTACTTTGCAAGATTTCTTCCCATGTTTCATTGCTGCTGTTTTCATAAAGGCTGAAATGCAATCCTGTCATCTGATTTGCTTTTTTAAGCAACTCGATACCCATTCCCCTAGGGTTATTGTTTTCATCAATATACTCTATTGGAATATAGTCCTGGGCTACGCCTACATAGAACTTTATGTCCTTATGAGCTTCAATCCATTGCAGTTCTTCGGAAGTAAAAATATCATGCCTAAGCTCAATCCTGTCACTTTTTATATCCATATCGACAGCTTTTTTAGCTCGGCTTGTATCTAATCCGGTCATCATAATTGATATAATCAATATACTAAATAACAACTTCTTCATGCTTAATCTTCCTTTGGCAGATTGTTTACGATAGCCTGCTTTTCTTATCTTATATCATATCAAATCCCTAGGTATTGTGCATTCTGAAAAGAAATATTCGTATATCGATAATATTAATAATTTTCATGACACTTCTTTTTTTAAGCTTTTAAAAGTGATAAAATTAAAATCATAAAAATTTTTGAAGAGTGAGGTGAAAGGCTGTTGTGTCGAAGCATCGTTTAATGAAAACACACTCTATACTGGTTGTAGATGATGATCCTGATATTGTCGAAATTATCTCCCTTTATCTTACCAATGCAGGTTATCAAGTATCCACTGCATCCACCAGCACCGAAGCTTTGAAAAAAATCCAGGAAACGGATTTTGATTTAATTATATTGGATGTAATACTTCCCGATTTTGATGGAACCGACCTTTGCGAACAAATCCGACTTTCGCTCAGCTGCCCCGTTCTTTTTATCAGCTGTATGGACGACGAGCAACATATCTTGCATGCTTTACGCATCGGCGGAGACGATTATATACGCAAACCTTTCTATCCTAATGAACTGGTGGCCCGCGTCGAAACCAATTTACGCAGGACGGCATCTGAGCGCAAAAATGCCCCCGCCCATTCTGACGAATTGAGCGTCCGTGATTTGGTCATTGACTTAAAGAAATATGTGGTTTATAAAAACTATCGGGAGATTATATTGCCTCCTATAGAATTTGAAATCTTATTATATATGTTTCAGCGCCCCAACAGAGTTTTGCCCTATGAAGAAATATACGAGCATGTATGGCACAATGAAAGCCTTGGAGACACACGGACTGTAATGGTTCATGTAAGCAACCTGCGCAAAAAATTAGAAGACAGGGCTACAGATAAATATATAAAAACTATAAAGAAAAGAGGATATATGTTTCTTACTTAGAGTAATAATATCCTTAATGCTCTGGAGCAATAATCCTTAATTTCGGAAGTTCCTTCTTTCTGTCATTTTACTCATGAGTTTTCCAATTTGAAGAGGAAACAAATAACATATTTTCATTTGAATTGTTTGAGATAAGCTATGACAGATTATGAAGCCTTTTTTATTGATATTCCTTGCCCGCCCTTCATCTTGGCTTTAAAAGAATTACATTGGCGCTATAGGATCCACCCATTAGCTAACAAAACGCCAACGTAAACTATAGGCAGTTATCCACGTCCCTCCGTAGGTTTCATCCCGCTCTTTAATGCCATCATCACAAAAGAATACAGATGCATCTTTTACTATGATTGCTGCGGAAAAAATATCAGCTGAATGATTATCTTTGGAAGGACGTAAATTGAAGGCTGTTACTCCTTCAAATACCATCTCTATAGAATCACAACACTGACTGTCAAAGCTCATAGTTACCTGCCTGATATCACTAACAGGATGCATATTACGGTCTTTATCCACATATGCTCCGCTTATGTAGCCTGCAAATTTAAGCACCGAATCATGAAGTGAAGATACTTTCCCTAAAAAATCACCTGCATCAGCCTGGCTTTCAACGTATGTCCAGCCAGCAATTTCAGAAGATATTACCTTATCTTCAAATATACTGCCTTTTAGTAGAATCTCATTGCCATTAATCAATGAGCCAAGAATGGTTTTATTATCAAATAGCCATGGATAACCGGCATATTCAAAAAAGCGTACATCATTATGCAAGAGTTTATTAAAACCAGTTATTTGTTTACTTGAAAAACCAGATCTTTTAGTAATCCATTGCTGTGGTCGGTCAGATATAATTGTATTTATCATAACCTCTGAAAATTTTTCATTTCCACTCTTACCTAAAGTATCAAAAAACTTAAGATAACCGCCTTTCTCTGAGGGAACCAAGACTAATTGTCTTTCATACCAGCCTGTATTTACTATTGCATATACTTCTGATTTGAAATATGTATTTGTTAAGCTATCGTATACTCTAACTCTCAAAATTAGATTTTCACTCCTTGGTCAAAACCATAGAATCTCCATTTATGTGAATTCATTAATCATGGCTTCCTGGCTAAATACAAATCAATAGTATCGTAAATAGTGATTCTGCCATTATATTTATCTATTGCTATTGATATTTCATTTAATAGCCTTCTTATAATATCATCTTGCAATGCTCTATGGTCCGAATATGTATTTAATAAGGATATATATTGTTCGGTATTTAATACACGCGTTTTTTTATAAATCTTAGTGTTTATATCTTTAAACCCGTATGATTTTAAACTGCCCTCATGTTGTTTGCAAGTACTTTCATCAAACTCAGCATGTGTTTTATTAGCAGGCATATATTTTCTATATATTTTCTGTATTTCCGAATGCACCATATCATTTTCACGATTAACAAATGGATGATTCCAGAATAACGCTATGGCTCCACCTGATTTTAAAAGTTCGAACACTTTGGCAAGACCTATATCTTGTTGTATCCAGTGAAAAGCAGTTGCAGAGTAGACAAGATCATATCGGTTATTTTCAGCATCATATTTTTCAAATTCAATATTCTTAACGGCAAAATTATTGAATGATGAGAATTTCTGTTTGACATACGCGGTCATGCTGCCTCCAATTTCAACAGCAGTTACCCTGCATCCTGTTTTTAAAATTGGTAAAGTTGCCTGCCCTGTCCCGATGCCAATTTCAAGAGCCTTCTTAGTATTATCTAAATTGGAATATCTGATTATATCGTTGAATATCTCCGTCCCATAAGTTGGACGATGTTTATCATAATTTAGTACATCTTCATCAAACTTCAACCGCAAATCCATTTTCTCACCGCTTTCATAGTGCTTTAATCAAATAAAAAAGATTTTCAGGATGGCTGCGGCAAATTAATTTTCTTCAAAGTATTCCCTATAAGAGGAGTGTAAAGTAACCATAATATAGGTATAAAAAGAAAATCCGTAAGTACTGCGGTTATAATGATATATAATATGCCGAGAATTATTGCAGAAATACCCCCTGCCTGATATAGCTGTTTCGCGTTTTGGGTATTTAAGCTGATAATGTGCTTCATCATAATTTTCCTCACTTTCAACCCAAAATCGAGAACAAGCGCTTAACCTGTATATATGTTACAATAACCGGTTAGCTGGTACAAGCAAAAATATGTTAACTTTTAATATAGCTTGCAGTTAGTCATAATATAAGTAACCGCCAATCAAGATACACAAAGCATTTTGATTGGCGGTTATGTTAATGGGCCATACTCAAAACAAGATTAGCCAGCTGCGCACTTCTGCCCCAATGCCGGTGCATAGCCAGCTGGTTGACGAATTCCGTACCGAAGGGTTTCAGGTTTGCGGCACCGCTGACGGCAACAATTCCCTGGAAAACCCATGGAGCGGATCCATTGAAACTCATATTGGAAGTTAATGCTGCTGCATCAGTTACTTTTAAAAGGTCGATACCCTCTTCCATAGCTCCAATTGTCTTGCAGTGATGCAGAGCTTCATTGATGAAGGTGCGTGCATCAGCGTTTTGCTTGAGTGCATTAATATGGTCTCCGGCAGGAATTAAAACTGCATCGTAAGCCAGTGCACTGGCCGTAATAAGGGACTTACCAGGCTCTAGCTTTGCATTGCTTCTTCCGGTAATAGGTGCTAAAGTTACACCTACGATTTCCGGCACCGCCCCCGCTCCTTTGAGCATATCGGTCATAGCCTGCACTGCTATAGGGCAGTACCCGTTATCAACCAAAATTGCAACCTTCCTGGTTCTGGCGGTTTTGATGGTATTTTCCTGGCTTAGCGCAGGGGAATATGCCGTTACCCCGTTTGGTGCTGTCACTGGCGGCGGGTTTACTCCTATTCCCGCTGCTATTTGTGATCCCAGCTCCGGAGCTACATGGGCAAACATATCGGCCACGGCCTGCTTAATTTTTTTGTCTTTGACGCTACCCACCTCAAAGTGAAAGGCATCTATAATATGTTCCTTTTCTGCCTGGGACATGCTATTCCAGAAGAATGTAGTCTGGCTGAAATGATCACGGAAGCTCTGGCTGCGGCTGCGAATCTTCTGTCCCTCGACCTTCTGAGTGTAATGTGCAAAGCCTCCTTCGGCCTCATCGGCAGGTGAAGGCGAATTCTGTGCCAGTGCGTTTGGAAAATAGCTTACTGGTCCCTGATGGATGCGCATCTGGTGCAAGCCATCACGTTGGTCGTTGTGGATGGGAACCACAGGGCGGTTAATAGGAATCTGTCGGAAATTGGGACCGCCCAAGCGGCTCAGCTGAGTATCCTCATAGGAGAACAGGCGTCCCTGCAAAAGCGGGTCATTGCTGAAGTCTATACCGGGCACAATATTAGCCGGACAAAAAGCTACTTGTTCCGTTTCAGCAAAGAAATTGTCAACATTCTTATTAAGGATCAGCTTGCCGATGATTTTGACCGGAACTACTTCCTCTGGCCAGAGCTTGGTTGGATCCAGGATATCAAAGTCAAAGCTGAATTCCTGATCTTCCGGGATGAGCTGCACTCCGAATTCATATTCAGGGTAATTGCCCTGTTCAATGGCATCCCACATATCGCGGCGGTGGAAATCCGGGTCCTTGCCCGAGAGCTTTTGCGCCTCGTCACGCATCAAGGAATGAACTCCTAAGAGTGGCTTCCAGTGGAATTTTACAAAATGTGCCTTTCCCTGGGCATTTATAAATCGGAAAGTATTAACCCCAAAGCCCTGCATCATACGGAAGCTGCGGGGAATTGCCCTGTCTGACATAGTCCACATGACCATGTGCGCCGTCTCCGGCGTGTTAATGACGAAATCCCAGAATGTATCGTGGGCAGTTGTGGCCTGAGGCACCTCGTTGTGGGGTTCTGGCTTGATTGCATGGATCAAATCGGGGAATTTTATGGCATCTTGAATGAAAAAGACCGGGATGTTATTGCCTACAATATCGAAGTTCCCATCTTCAGTATAGAATTTGGTGGCAAAACCGCGCACATCGCGGACGGTATCAGCCGACCCCCTGGAGCCGACGACGGTGGAAAATCGTACAAATACCGGAGTTTTGACGTTAGGGTTCTGTAAAAATTTAGCCTTGGTATACTGTGCCATAGATTCATACAACTGGAAAACCCCATGGGCACCAAAGCCGCGCGCATGCACTACACGCTCCGGGATACGTTCATGATCGAAGTGGGTGATTTTCTGCCTGAAGTGAAAGTCCTCCAATAAGGTAGGCCCTCGTTCTCCTATCTTTAATGAATCATCGGTATTTGTAAGCTTTACTCCGTTATCAGTGGTAAGCTTTTGGTCCATATCATTTTCCAAATAGGGATTGAGCTGTTCTATTTTTTTTGTACTGTTATCGCTAGGCTTATTGAAAAGCATGGATGATTCTCCTTTCATTGTTGTTTTGCTTTCATCAATATAGTATCTCAAGCCCTTTGATATTTTATTACATAAACAAATCGGCACTAACCCCTCATCAGAATACTGCCAATTTAATTCTTTTTAGTTCCAAAACCACTATTAATCATTTCAATTCAAAATAGTCCATCACCGACGTTTCCTGAAATCCGCAGGACTTATACAAACCGAGAGCTGTCGCATTCTCAGCGGCAACCTGAAGCATTATCTCCTTTACTTTTACATCCTTAAGTTTTTCTATAGCTTTGAGCAGAATTGCACGTCCAAATCCCTTCCCACGCTTATCCGGCAATACGCCCAGGCCATAAATACCCCCGATTTCCTTGAGCACCTGAAGATGTACTTTCCCGATGATTTTCTTATCTTTTTCAGCAAGATAAATGGTCATACCCCGCCGTTCTTCATCTTCCGGCAAAAGAATTTCCTCCTTTGGAATATCCTTATCTTCCTGCTCCATACTGCCGCCAAAATAAATAGCGTTTTGCCTGGCTACCTCATAGGCATCTGTATTGGTGGCTTTTCTAAAGCTAATATCACATAGCCGCTCTTTGATACTCTCACAAGGTTCATCGTGCAGATGCATTTCAAATTCAGAATATTTATATACTGCTCCAATTCTTTCTAAAAATTTCTGGCCGGATACAGATTTATTGTCACATAAGGCAAGCAGGCTGCCCGACTCTCTCCGTTTGCACTCTGCCATAACCAATTCATATAGTTTTGAGAAAATACCTAGACGTCTATATTCCGGGTGCGCCATGCCGGTTATTTCAAGCGGCGCCTCTGCCCCTCCGAATCCGCATATTCCGATATAGCCTATCAGCTGCTTCCCATTAAAATACATGAATTCATTGATATCGTGAACGGTGATTTTATTGGTTCTATTCAAAGCATCTCCAAGCTTATAATCAAGCTCCAGCTTCAAAGTGATTTGTTCTTTATGAATGCATTGTTCCTGAAGTGCGTTAATTAAATCGTAATCCTTGCTATTAAGGCTTTCCTTTAACTTAATCCATGGCTCATGTATTGACTTAATTATAAAAATCACCCCTCTTAAATCTGGTTTTCTTTAGATATCTATTTCCGCCAAAAATTGAGCATTTTGGCTTTGTTCAAAATATCAAACTCTATCATTTTCTCAAGATATGGAAATCAACAGAGTTGTCCCAAGGAATACTTTTAATATCTAAGATATAAATGTGAATTTACTTCATTTTAAATTATATTGATAAAAAATTAAGTTATCAATCTTTGTCTTGTAAACTTAGAAAATTTCTGATATACAAAATGGCACAATTCATCATCAAACTCCGTAGTTCCGGTACTAATAGATCAGCTCCAGTCATATTCTTATTGTGAGTGCACTCTTAAAATGAAAATTTCCATAGCTCTAAGTGCACGAGCTTCATGGATAGCGCAACCATTTTCTTTTAACTTTAATCGTTATTCCTAAAAGAAAACGATAAGAAGGAGTGTAAAGTTAGTTGATAAAAGTTAATGTCAGTTTAAGGACTATTGTCAGTAAGATAAATTTACCCACAGTTTTGAAAACTGCTATACTTCCAGGTGACCCAGTCGAAAGATTATTTATTGCAACCCAGGTAGGAGAGATCTTTTACATAGTCAATGGAAGTTTGCGAACCTTTTTAGATATTCGCCCACAAGTCATAAAACTTGGTACCTCTGGCGGCGGATATGATGAACGTGGATTGCTAGGGCTAGCGTTCCATCCCGGATTTTATTATAACGGTCTGTTTTATCTTCATTACTCATTAGCCGGAACACAAGGTCCAGGTGTTCTCTCCGAATCTTTTAAGCCTGACCCGTGTGATCCCGGAACCTTAAACCTAAAGTGGATAAATAGAGAAATTCAATTTGATCATATTGATACAGTTGAAGAATGGGTTTTACAGCCAAATGGTCAACCTCAAAAACGACGTACATTACTTAATTTAAGAAGACCCTTTTCTAATCATAATGGTGTCAATAGCTTAAACTTTTCACCCGAAACAGGAAAACTAATTTTAACAACCGGCGATGGTGGTTCAGGCTATGACCCATTTAATTTAAGTCAGGATTATATGGAAATATGTGGTAAGATAATTGAGATTGATGTATTTAGAAATACATTTATCTATGATCCACCTGCAGTCACACGTTTTAATGAGCTTCCCGCATCTATTCAGGAAATGCTTACGGTAATTGCCAAGGGAGTTCGAAATATACCAGGCATTTCATTTCAAAGGTTTTATAATCAATATATAAAATATGCGGGAAATGTCGGCCAGGACCTGGTAGAGTCAATTTTTTCATTCGTTGATTATAAACCGATATCGGTTACTCATCTTATTCAAGCCTCTATAATGAAATCTGAACCTGACCAGGAAGGGTTTATCAACTTTGGCTGGCGTGGTTGGGAAGGTGCTTTTCCTGCTTCGATTGTAAAAAGCTGCTCTGCAAATCCTGATTTGGATGAGAAAACAATTGCTTATTACGATGAAGCTATAGAAACTTCAGTGCGGCGTCTTCAGCCTCTAACTAGCTATTTTCATAAAGACCCCCGCCCTGACAAGTTTGGTGGAACTGCACTTACAGGAATCCAGCCATATATGGGAAATGGAATTCCTGATTTAACAGGAAGCGTTGTGTTTACCGATCTCGCCCGGCGCGGGGAAGCTCAATCGACCTCTAAAGGGGTTTTAGCTTATACCAAGGTAAGAAGGGACTGTGAACTAAATGATTTTAGTGTTATAGAAACAGATTATGATTTCGGGTCTCAATCGGCTTTTTATGTTAGTTTGGGAACAAACCTGAATCAAACCAGACTATATTTAGGGGTTTATGGCTCTATGAAAGTGGCTGACTTTAACCAAGGTACTGTTTTTGAAGTTGTTGTATAAAATTCAAACAATGCCCGTAACAGGCGTCGCGGGTAAAATTCTTCTGTGCTGCTCATTTCACTGGCTGTGGTGGAAGTTATAAGCCAATTAACTTTTACTGTTTTCAAAATTACGGCAGACTGCCGCAGCCTTGTGATAGCTGCGGTAGTCATGGCAGGCGTCGGATTCCCATTAAAGATAAAGGAAAAAAACGGCTTCCTGCCAAAGTTTAGATCCTTAACGAGCCGCGGAAACCCCTAGCAGCATAGTAAGATTCTGCGCCATTGTGGTATACAAAGACAGTGTCGTAACGACGATCACAAAAGAGTGCCCCGCCGAGTTTTCTTATATTATCAGGTGTTTTAACCCAACTTGATGTTTTCATATCGAAATTTCCAAGTTTCTGAAGCTCCCGGTATTGCTCTTCCGTTAAAATCTCAATACCCATTGCAGCAGCCATATCAATAGCGTTTTTTTCTGGTTTATGTTCTTTCCTTGACTCTAATGCTTCATGGTCGTAACAAACACTTCTGCGGCCTTTAGGACTTTCTACTGAACAATCATAAAAAATATATTCGTCTGTTTTTTCATCATAACCAACAACATCCGGTTCACCGCCGGTTATTTCCATCCCATTGAGCGACCACAGTTTTTCAGTGTTAGCTTCGAGCTTTGCTTGCACGTTTATCCATTCGAGATCCTTATGGTGTTTCATATTTTTTTCAAAACGGACTTTCAATGTTCTGAATAGCCCTTCGTGCTGTTCTGGTGACAAATCATTTTTAATGCTGATTTTATTTGTCATGTTAGTTCTCCTTTATTATTTTTACTCACAATCATATTTCGATTAATAATCTTTCTTGTTAGGACTAATGTGATCCAATAAGAAGCTGTGTTAAACTTTATCATTGAGTAGAATCATATGAATATGGCCTTCCCAAATTCCATTTTATTTTTGAGAATCAAGTATAAATAATGATGCGTCTTGATTCATAAATATTTTACTTCCAGTATAAAAGTTTTTCGACTGAATTTCTTTGAATCCTATTTTAGTCATTAGTTCCATAAGCTCTGCCTGATTGAAGCCGTTATGAACTATATCTGAGACTACCTCTTCATTTTTATCAAAATCTACGATTATTAAATGTCCTCCTGCATTGAGAGCATCATATAGTCTTGATAAAACAAGCTCCACATCATTAATATGCAGCAGAACCTGAGCCATAAAAATATAATCCGCATGTAGATTTAATAAGCTTTCTTTTTCAAAATCGAAGCATAATATATCCGCATTTTTAATATTAAATTCAATAAACTTTTGTCTTATCTGATCGATCATATTCTGCGATGTATCCAAAAAAAGAATGGAATCGAAATCCTTTAACAAGTTCATTCCAACAAGACCAGTCCCGCATCCAAAATCAATAGCTTTCTTACTATTGGTATCGATCAAGTACTCACGAATGGCATCTGATGCTATTTTTGCAATTTGGATTCTTTCAGAAGTATCGTATCCATTAGCCATCATATCAAAGATATCGGTATTACCCATATTTAATTCTCCCATCCGGCTTATTCTTAAAATCCCAATATATGCTACAGCGTCAAAATCATAGGGTTATCTTTACAAAGCATAATTATATTATCTTTATTCTATTTGCTTTTTATCAAAAGAACAACCGTCTCCGAGTGGGTGATTGATAAAAACTCGAAGAAGCATTTTTAAATGTACCCAGTTAAATCAATTTAGTAATGCATGACACTTTTTGCTCCGTACCCAATTAATATAAAAACCTCAATCGGGCTCTCCTTACACCCGATGGAGGTCACACATCACAAGTTACCTAAATGCTCATATTTCCATGATTCATAGTTATTTTATAATCTAGTGCCATACCAAAACTACAAAATTGCTGCCAATGCAGCTTTCGTCGCATGAATGACAGTTGTATCAAAAAGCTCTACATCAACATCCTCTTGCTTTATCAGCAACCCTATTTCCGTACAACCTAAAATTACACCCTGGGCTCCCCTTTCGGATAGTCCGCCGATAATTCTGACGCATTCATTTCTGGACTTTTCTGAAATAACTCCAAGACATAACTCATCGAATATTATAGAATTAACTAGTTCAATATCCCTATCCTCTGGTATTAAAACCTCGATTCCTCTGCTGATAAGCTTTTCTTTATAAAAGTCCTGTGTCATGGTATATTTGGTTCCTAATAACGCAACTCTTTCAATATTATGCTTTACAAGTTCGTCTGCTGTAACATCTGCAATATGTAAAATTGGTATGGATATTTTAGACTCAATCTGAGGCACGACCTTATGCATGGTATTAGTGCAGATAACCAGGAAGTCCGCACCAGCTTTTTCTATATTGTATGCAGCTTTTGCCAGGACATCTCCGCTCTTTTCCCATTCACCCTTTGCCTGATATTTCTCAATTTCATCAAAATCCACACTGTATAGCAAGCATTTTGCCGAATGCAGTCCGCCCAATTTCTGTTTGACGGTTTCATTAATTATTTGGTAGTATTTTACCGTGCTCTCCCAGCTCATTCCTCCGATTAACCCTATCGTTTTCATTTTATTCTCCTTTACATCCTTGGCTTTCACCAAACATCTAAATTAATATATTCTGATTCAGATCCGTAATTTGTCTTATTTATTCATCAAAGATCCAGTTCCCACGTTTCCCCAACCAGGTCTTTTCCGTAGCTATGATGTTCTTGCTGTTCTATAAGCTTAAACCCGGCTTTTGCATAAATATGCCGCGCTTCAACAAGCACGCTGTTAGTCCATAGAATAAGCTTTTTATAACCAACACGCCTGGCAAAAGCAATGCTCTCTTGTACCAAGCGGCTTCCAAGTCCTAATCCGCGTGCTTTAGGCTCTACCAAAAGCAGCCGCAACTTAGCAACCGTCTCACTGCTTTGAACAACGAATACAGAACCCACAATTTCACTATTCATTTCTGCAATTATGCATCGCTCACATTCAGATTTGTAGTTGTTAATAAAATCGGCTGCGATTTGAGCTACAAGTGCTTCAAAACGTTCATCCCATCCGTATTCCTTGGCATACAATACGCCGTGACGGTGTGCAACCCAGCCTATATCGCCCGGCCGATGATTTCTGAGAAAAAATGTTTCGGAAAACTTAAAGCTCTCCTTACCAAGGATATTTTCGATATCGTGCATAGCTTCAAGAAGTTCCTGTTGTTCCTCTTCACTAAGTACATTTAGTATTTCTGCAACTTCATCACGTGAACGCTGGTCTAAAATCGAAAATAATTTGATGCCCTCCTGCGTAAGACGAATAATAAATTGCCGGCCATCATTTTCTGAACGCATTCTCTCAGTAAGTCCCTGTTCCTCAAAACGAGTTAAAATACGGCTGAGATAACCTGCGTCCAGCCCCAGCTCACGACTTAGCCTTGATGCAGTAGGATTATCAGAATTGGCAATTTCAAACAGTATTCGGACCTCTGTCAAAGAATATGAACTGTGTAATAATCCTTCGCGTAATACACCTATCTTTCGAGTAAAAAATCGATTGAATCTGCGTACTTCATCTATTCTAGAACCAAAATTATCTTTTATCATAATATCATCCTTTCGTACTTACTGCTTGAATTTATATTATGATAAATGGTTGCCATAGTCAATTATTTATTTGACTATGACATCTAAATAAGATTCTTCTCCTACTTGAGTTTTTAGTCTATTTAACTAAAGGTTAATTTTTTTATATCCGGACGACTCCGTTAGGGGCTGCACTGACATATTACACTAAAATACCCTGGATAAAACGGGCCGAAAAATTCACTTCTCAACCCGTTTTTTCCTAGGCTTTCATTTCTTATTTATCTCCCCAGGAATAAGTCAATATCTTCCTCCATTATAGAATTTCTATATACCCTTCTGTTCCATGTACACGAATTCGCTGCCCATCCTTAATCAGCCTGGTTGCATTTTCTACTCCTACAACTGCCGGTAAGCCATATTCACGGGCTATAACTGCTCCATGGGTCATCAGTCCGCCAACTTCGGTGACTAAACCTTTAATGGATACAAATAAGGGTGTCCAACTGGGGTCCGTAAAGGAGGTTACTAATATATCTCCATCTTCCAGATCAGCATCTTCCATATTTAATATAACACGTGCCCTTCCCTCTATGACTCCGGAAGAAACAGGCAGACCTGCAATAGCTCCCATCGGGAGGTTTCCCCCTTTATATTCACCTGTAATGATTTCACCGTCAGACGTGATAACACGCGGAGGTGTCAGTCTTTCATATAATTTGTACTCGTCTTTTCTTTTGCTTACCATTCGGTAATCCAGTTTATTTGTGCGAATAACTTCACGAAGTTCATCAAACGTTAGATAGTATATATCTTCTTTTTCATGAATAACGCCTAATTGTACGAGTTGTTCCGCTTCTTTAAGCAAAGCTTGCTTATAAACAAAGTAGCGGTTGATCATGCCGTATTTTGGATATTCCCTAAATCCAATGAAATTTCGTATTAAGTCAATCATTCGTTTTGTCTCTTTGGCTTTTTGTTCACCGCCCGGTAATTGCTTCAATCGTTCTAATAACTCTTGTTCTTTTTTCAAAGCAGCACGCCGCCCTTGCTCAAATTTCTGCTTGCCTGCATTAGGCTCAAAATTTTTGATGTTGCTTAGAATCATGGGAATAAGTGTAGTTGGTTTTTCGCTCCAACGAGTTTTCGTAATATCGATTTCTCCGGCACATCGCATTCCGTATTTGTCAAGGTAAGCATAGATAGCGTCTCGGGCTTCCATTCCACCATGAAACTTAACTAATTTCTCCAAAAAGTTATCATCTTTTACATGTTGTAAATAATCAATTATCTCCGGATAAGGACGAATCACATCTGCTACATCCAATAGAGCCAGACCCATTTCCGAAGTAATATTGTTTGGTACAGATTGAGAAAGCGTGTCTGCTACATTTTTTTCACCTAACCACTTGTTCATCTTTTCATTGATCCAGACGCACGCATCCATAGCAGCCATAAATACAGCCGAACTTTGCGGGTCAAATAAAATCTTCTTTAACTCCTGGATATCTTCCAGGATAAAATCAAATAGATCCAGTCCGGATGACCTTTGGATATTTTGTTTTAGTGCTGCTATCGATGTTTGACTACGCTTAATCAAATCAGCAACGATTGCCGGATCGTTTTCGACTTGTGTTCGAAAACCCGCAGTCGAAATAACTTTGTTGCTTTTACCAGGACTCTGTTCTTTTTTATCATTTGGCAGCGACTTTATAAAATCTCGCTCTATTATGGTCATAAGTGCGTCTTTCATGAGCGGCTCATATTGTCCCATGGTATCTAATAACATTTTTCTGCTGTCAGGTGAAGCCAGCATAGGTGTAACATCAACAAACAGCCTTCCGCCGGCTTTGAGCATGGATGCAGGCGTCGTCAATAGGAAAAAAGACAATCCCAATGGTTTCATGGCGTCAGTCATCATTTGTTGATGACCGACAGATACATAAACGTGATTTTCTTGATCATTTGCTTCAGGGATGGGATATAAAGTAGTGATTGGCCGGCTCTGGACAATATAAAATGTATCATCAGCCAAACACCATTCGATATCCTGTGGGCAGCCGAAATGTTCTTCGATCCTTCTGCTTAGGCCTTCAAGCTGCAAAATCTGTTCATCCGTCAACACCTGCCTGTTCTGATGTTCAAGCCCAATCTCCTGTTCTTTCGTACAGCTTTTCTTTAAGTCGTAAACAGCCAGCTTCTTGGTGGATATCTTATTATCAATAATTTTACCGTTACGTACTTTATAAATATCAGCATTTACCAGCCCAGAGACTAAGGCTTCACCAAGTCCGAAGCCTGCATCAATGGATACTGTCTTTCTGTTGCCAGTAATGGGATCGGCAGTAAATAAAATTCCCGATGCTTGCGGGAAGACCATCTTCTGAACAATCACAGACAGTTGAACTTTGCAGTGTTCGAAGCCGTTTTGAAGGCGGTAAGTTACTGCCCTTTCGGTAAACAGCGATGCCCAGCATTTGCTGATAGATTTAAGGATTTCTTCCTTTCCGATAATGTTCAAATACGTATCCTGCTGGCCTGCAAAGGAGGCTGCAGGTAAATCTTCTGCCGTAGCGCTGGAGCGTACTGCATAGGCAGCATTTTCATCAAGCTTGGAAAGAAAGCGGGCAATCTCTTCATTGATGTCTTTGGGGATTGCTATGCTTTCAATAGTCCTGCGAATCTCACTGCTGAGTTCGCGGATTTTATCCATATCCTCCACCTTCAAAATCGATAACTTATCAAGTAATTCATTTATCGACGTGTTTTCCTCAACGATTCTTTTGAATGCTTCGGTAGAAATACAAAAGCCGTCCGGCACGAGTATTCCTTCCATTTTGCATAGTTCCCCCAGGTTAGCGCCCTTACCCCCGGCAACCATGTGTTTTGTTTTATCAATGTCCTTAAGCCTGAACAAATAGGAGCTCATCCGTTTTCCTCCTTTTAATCTCAATAACGTGAATACATTATAGCAGTATCAAATCGAAACAAACAGTCTGCCTTTAGAATCTTTTATATGTTATAATTAAATTGTAGAGAGTTAATTATAACATTAAAGACTCTAACTAAATTCCGATGTCATCTATAAAATGCCCATTAAAATTAGAACAAAATTCGCACTTTTTGATTTCTTCAATTTTATAATTTCTATGAAATAAACTTATAAAGTCATAAAGAAACGGGCATATCTTCATTTAAAGATACGCCCGCACATTTTATACAACAGGTATGGTACCATTTTATATGTTCATTGCCTTATAAAAAATATTAATTAATGAGTGTAATCAATAATTTTTACTGAATTACCAAGTCTTCTGTAGATGGCATCCTTCATCGCCTGCGCATGGGGACATGCAAAGCCTATTGGATTTCCTCTTGTGATACAGGATGCTAAAGCAATTGTATCAGCACCTCGTTTTATCATTTCAGCAGCTCTTGTTACAGCTTTTTTACCGGGGCACCCACCGCAAGTGTTTACGCCGATCACCTCAATTTCACCATCTACACCTTCAAATGCACATCTCTTATCCCTCATTACTTGAAAATCTGTTGTTGCAGGACACATGTCCTCTGTTTGCATGCATCTGATTAATCCGACTTTCACGTAAAAAATCCCCCTTACGTATTAATTGTGTTGTTTTTTATCAACCATTTCAAGGTGCTTTTTAATTTAAGAATATGCCATCGTATTTTAGATTGCGAGGGCAGCTACCATAAATAATTAATAGTAAAACACTACAAGTCACTCATCCATAGTTAATACATTTTGATATATTGCACCTTTTTCCTCTTTAGACAGCATCTTTTCAATAAAGTATGAAATGAAAGCTATCCCGACTATATCCAAGACCAATCTTAAAAGCATGAACTTAAATCCAAGAGCTGATGCCTCAAATAATATTAATGGAATTTTCGTGGTTGACCATGCTCCAAGCATGATAAGAACATTTGATAACTTACTGCCCTTTTTCAGCAATACACCTGCAACAGGAAAAGCAGCATATAATGGTCCGGCAGCAGCAGAACCTAAAAAGAAAGCAAGCAATACTCCAATCAAGCCTGAATTGTCTCCCATATATTTTATCATGGTTTCTTTCTCCACCCAAACATCCAATAATCCAAGCAAGATAAAAATTGGCGGCAAAACTGACAGCATCTCAAGCAAACTCGACCATGTTAACTGTATCGACTTGGCTCCCACCTGAGGGTGGAAAGTTAGTATAGCTACGTTGAGAACAGCAAGCAGAAGAAAAATCTTATACCTTTTAACCAGTCTTAACACTTTTGTTCTCATAGCATCACCCCCATAACCAATGCAACAGCTAAGGAAAAAGCTAATGCTGTAACGTTTCTTAAAATTGCCGCTTTTTTCCCAAAGTACTTAATTTCAATTGGCATAGTTACAATACCAACCATCATAAGTGTAGATACAAAAGCTGCAATCTGCATAATTCCTGCGCCGTTTCTTAACAAGGCAGCTGCCAGCGGAAATGCTACAAATGCAGGAACCAGGGTAACAGATCCTATACCAGCGGCAATCAACACGCCATACCACCCTGATTCGCTGCCTAATACTTCTGAAATTTGCTCGGGCGTTAAAATTGCCAATATCACACCTATAATAATCAGGATAGATAGAAATTGAGGCAATATATTTTCAAATGATTTCCACGCTTTTTTAAGAGCAAGCATTGTCTTTTCCTTGCTCTTAAAAATAGAGACGCCAAGAGCTGCTATTGCAAAAACATAAAGAGCAGTCGTCATATATACCTCCTCAGCTATTCTCCGCACTCATCATGATGTTGGTGTTCATGACAGACAGAACCAGTAGATTTCAGGGTGCCTTTAAGATATGCTTCCGCTGCTGCTTTAGCATTACCGCTTGCTCCTACTATCACCTCTATTCCTTTTTCATTGAAGATATCAATAGCTCCGCTGCCCATACCGCCTGAAATAATCACATTTACTCCCATATCATTCAAAAAATTAGGAAGGAAGCCGGGTTTATGTCCTGGATTTGGGATGGATTCACTTCTGACTACCTTATCATCAGCAGCTTCAAAAATATTGAAATTAACGCAATGCCCAAAATGCTCGGTTACCATTTCATTTTCACTTGCCACAGCAATTTTAATCATTTTTTTCTCCTCCATTTTTTCTAATATTTTTGCGACCGGTTCGAACCAGCCGCCCTCAATAAACTCTATCATACCATTATCACATGCAGCTGAAATTTCCGGATCAATCGGTAATTTTGCAAGAACTTTTAGATTATGCTTATCAGCTATTTCCTCAATATGGCTGTCTCCAAATATCTGATAATCTTTACCGTTATCGGGACATTTAAAATAGGACATATTTTCTACCAGACCAATAATGGGTATATTCATCATTTCAGCCATCTTTACTGCTTTAGATACAATCATGGATACAAGCTCCTGCGGAGATGTTACTACTATAATCCCATCGACAGCAATGGATTGAAATACCGTAAGCGGAACATCGCCGGTGCCCGGGGGCATATCGATGAACATAAAATCCACATCACTCCAGATAACATCAGTCCAAAACTGCTTGACAGTACCGGCAATAATAGGTCCTCTCCAAACAACCGGATCAGTATCATTTTCTAAAAGTAAATTAATAGACATGATTTCAATACCGGTCTTGGTTTTAACGGGGAATAGCCCAAGTTCATCGACTGTAGCTTTTTCTGTGATACCAAATGCTTTAGGAATGGAAGGCCCGGTAACGTCCGCATCAAGAATAGCGGTATGATAACCCCTTCTGTTCATGATAGCTGCAAGCATGGAAGTAACAAGTGACTTGCCGACTCCTCCTTTGCCGCTGACAACACCAATAACCTTTTTAATGCTGCTCATCTGGTGGGGTTTAGCTGAAAAATCGTTTTTTTCTTCTTTTCTTTCTGCACAGTCTTCAGAGCAACTGTTACAGTTTTGATCGCAATTTTCGCTCATAATATTAGCTCCTTTATATTTAGATTATTATTTTACCTTCTGTTGACAGATAATCAATACTTTAAGAACAATCAATCGGATAATCATAATCTTATCCCACGACCTTATTAAATAGTTCCATGGTCTTATTATAGACCTCCTTAACTGCTGCCCCCGATGAACAATTTATATCTGTGATAGTTCGTCCATTATTGATAGCTTTGACTGCTTCCGAATCAAAAGGTATCTTGCCGACAAAATGCAAGCCTTCTTTTTCGCAAAAAACCTCTATCTTATCGGTATTATCAAGATTAGTATCAAATTTGTTGACACAAACTGCTGTTTTTGTTCCAAATTTAGCCGCAGTTTTTATAATACGTTCCATATCGCTGATACCTGATACGGATGGCTCCGCCACAATCAAAACCATATCCGCACCGCTAAGGGATGCTATGACAGGGCAGCCTATTCCGGGAGAGCCGTCAATAATTGCCAGTTCAACATCAACTGCTGCCGATTTCAGCTGTTTTTTTACCTCTGCGACCAATTTACCGGAAGTACCGCTTCCCATTTTAAGCTGAGCTGTTGAAAATACTTTTTCTTCATTTGTATACATCATCAGTTCTCCTGCTACAGCCGGTTTTAATGATATAGCATCTACAGGGCAAACAACTTTACAAACCCCACATCCCTCACAGGCAAGAGGATCCACTTTGTATATCTTCTCTGCTGAAATAGCATCAAACCTACAGCCTTGCCTGCACTGATCGCATTCAATGCACGATTTTGAATTTATCTCAGCCTTTGGAAGGCCATAATAGTCTGTTTTTATAGGATCGGAGTTTTGCCCTGTTATAAGGTGCAGGTTAGGCGCATCCACATCACAATCAGCATAAGCCTTGGCATCGGCAAGCCTTATAAACGCACTGGCAATGGTAGTTTTTCCTGTGCCGCCTTTACCGCTAAGGATTAACAGCTGTTTCATACTACACCTCCCTTGTCACAGCTTCCAGCAGTAAAGAAAACATATCCAGATATTTTTCACTTTTCCTTACGGCAATTTCCGCATTTGAATTCAGTGTTCCAAGTTCGGTGTCAAAGGGAATTCGGCCTAATATCTTGATGTTTTTTTCTAAACAGAATTTCTCTGCCGGATTTTCTTCCTCCAAACATTTGTTAAGAATCACCCCGTATTGCTTACCAAACAACCTGACCAGTTCATATACCATATTGAGATTATGAACTCCAAACAATGTAGGTTCAGCTACCAATATACAATAGTCTGCATCCTTGATGCTTTCTATTACGGTACAAGCACTTCCAGGAGGGCAGTCAATAAAAGTGTGTTTATCTGCTTTAAGTTTATTCTCAACAAGCAGCTTTTTTATGACAGGTATGCCCGAAGCTTCACCGACGTTTAATATTCCTGTGTATACCGCTACCTGATCTGAAGTTCCTTTTTGAACTCTGCCGATAATCTTTTCCTTCTCCGACAACGCCTTTTCAGGGCAAAGCATAACACAGCCGCTGCAGGAATGGCAAACCTCATCAAAGACAATCAGCTTATCTTTGATATAAGCAAGAGCATTGAATTTGCAGAAACCAATACACTTTCGACATCCATTGCAAAGTTCATTATCCACCTTTGGAATTTTTACTGATATTGCCTCTTCCTGAACATCTTCTGGTTTAAAGAACAGATATCCATTTGGTTCTTCAACATCACAATCTATATATATTGACATTTTCGCTGTCGCAGCCAAGTTCACTGATACTAGTGTTTTTCCTGTACCGCCTTTGCCGCTTAGTACAGCTATCCTCATATTAATTGCCTCCGTGACCGTGAAACCCGGCATGAATTTCATTCAATAAAGAAAGCTTTCCGGCAATAAAATCATCAATATTGTCCTGGGCTTGAACGTTTATCGTTTTAAATATCCTGATACCAGCATCTTTAAGCAGGCCGGAGGCATTTTCCCCACATCGGGGAGTGAGCAATGCGTTAATCTCATTATCTGCGATTGTTTGTGCTGCCTTAATCCCTGCGCCGCCTGCACTTGCTGCTGCGCTGTTGTCAAGAAATGTGCTCTTTTTCGTTTCAGTATCATAAATAAGGAAATAGGGAGTGCGTCCAAAGGATACACATACCTTTGTTCCCATATCTTTTTCATCTACAGGTATTGCTATCTTCATAAGAACCCTCCACTTTATTTTAACTTAAATAATTTTCATAGAATTACGTTAACCGCCCACACTTTGCAAATACATAAAATGTTCAATTATCTTTCCAGAATATATAATCAGTCACTTCGCTACTCTTTATCATCAAAATCAATTACGCGCCTATGTCTACGGCAGCCACGTCCACATCCATTTCCCAGGCCGTCGCAGAGCCGATATTCGCCTCCTTCAATCAGCAGTATCTTCCCGTTTACTAATGATTCAGCCAATTTCTTTCTCGCTTCGATATAAATGCCTTGAACAGTAGTACGAGCTACATTCATCTTGCTGGCGCACTCTTCTTGTGTAAAACCTTCCAAATCAATAAGTCTTATAGTTTCATACTCGTCAACTGTCATATTCACACAATTCTTTACATCTGCAGGCAAACCAAGAGGCCCGAATTTATTTCTCTCGGGTAAGCAGCATACTTTTCTCCATTTCATTGGCCTCGGCATAATTTTATCACCTCACTTCTAATCAGAAATTATCAGAGCGTCCCCGGTTATCCCTGATGTACATTATAGGTTTTCTAACTGCTTATCAATAGCTTCGAGTCGGTTCTGCAAGATATTTTTTTGATGTTTCAGCTTCTCTTTTTGTATCTTAAAAGAAGGCTGATTAACTGCAAAACCTCTTCCAGAGCCGCCAGCAAATCCATATCTGCATGCAAGGCCTAATTCCACCCCCGAATCAGCACGATATCTAACTATATTTGCACCAATGCAAGGTCCTAAACCTCTTCCGGTCATTGAACCAGCGCCCCTCGGTCCAGTTCCGTCTCTTTTGGGCACACCATTCACCTCCTTATAATTTCTGACATATGTCATATATAATATAATTATAACTGATTTCCGACATATGTCAATAATTATTTGTTTTTTATTTTTAATGCTCCAACTCAAAGATATCAAAGTAGCTGAATATCTATCCGGCGTTGCTGTATGATGACATGCTTTATCCTCAAATTTTTCTGGGCTGTCAGTACTTTCAGGAAATAAAATAAAAAAGCAGGGGCATCTTCATTCTGAAAATACACCTGCTCATTTTTTGATTTGACCCTTGATTTTATCAAGTATGCAAACTTGTTGGATAAGGTTTTTGACCTAAAAAATCATCTCCCCTGGTTTATAGCCGTCAGGCAATTCTTCTTCACTTAAAAATTTGAAATTGTCATCGCGCAGTATTGGTAAAAATACTTCATATGGTATCTTGGTAAACTCACAGGCATAATTGCTGGCTCCGAACCACTTGCCCTCTTTGCTGCTCAAATTCAAACCCCTAGCAAACTTTGTATAGTTTGAGCAATCATGAACTGCTAAATCCCAGTTTTCTTCATCGGCTATTTTCATAAACTTCAGAGTTAATTCCCTGCTCCAAATGGGAGATATATAGCCATGTCTTAAGATATACATGTTTTCCCCATAATAATTGCCTATGTTATTCTCATTTAAGTGTAATTCTGCACAATTGATAAAATCAAGCTTTGTCTCTAAGATCGCCTGCTTTTTCTTAAAAAAGCTTTTAAAAAACTCAGGAGTCATTGGAGTTTCAATACCTACATTTTTAATATATTTTTTCGCTATTCCCATATTTTTAATAACTTTGTCCGAACAATTTGAAGCACCCAGGTTGAAACGTATCTCGTCAAGACCTGCTTCACCTAATGCTTTCAATGTCTCTTCCGAAGCCAAGGTACCATTTGTGTACAGATGCTGATAAATTTGAGAACCACTGAATTTCTTTACAACCGAATAGTATTTTTCAATCTCCATGAATGGCTCTAAATAAACGTAAGAAATGCCGGTAGGTTTTTGTTGGATGGAAAGAAGTAAATCAATATCCTTCTCATAAAATTTCGTACCTCCTATTTCCCACATACCTTCACCGACGGGAGTAATATCATCCAGTTCTCCGTAATTATAACAAAACTTGCACTCTATATTACATTTGTTGGTTTTCCTGATTGCACTCAATCCAGTTCCCAACAAACAAGACCTGCATCCTCTTGGGAATTTGCCTTCATTCCCTACAAAAATGGTTCTATTCTCTAAGGTTTTTAAGCCTCTGATTTCTGACATTAACATATCATTTCTATGATCGATTGCTTCTTCAATTTGTGCAAATGTAGCGTATATGATTTCCTGTTGCTTTATCATGAGCTCCTCATCCTCCGGCAGCATTGAAAAAAACTCAAACCATATTAGCGCATCTTTTTTTGATATTTTCATATGTATCCTTGTATGATATTTTCAATAGCTGATGATCATACTTTCCTTTCTTTTAGAGCTGTAATATATTTAATCCTGCCCCACCGCTAAATTGGAATATGCAGTCTATTGGCTTTTTTTATTTAATTTAACCACTGCAATCGCATTAAGTATGATAGTAACTGCAAGAAGCACTGTGGACACAAATGCTACTGCGCCGGAGGTATCCATAAGTGCCGACCAATCCTCTATCTTCACCAGATAATCGGTATAGAAAATCTGCATACACAGCGAGATACCGCAGGCGCTAAGGCTTGCTATAGAAATTATTATCCAATTTTTATTTTCTTCACCAGGCTTACGACAGGAAGTATCCACGCAAGCAGCCCAAGTATAAGACTTCCCAAATTCAACCAACCGTATCCAAACATAGCTTTCTCCTTTCAAAATCCTGTTGTTTTTGTGCCCTGTCACAGACAGGAAGCCGCCGGCTGCTTCTTCAGCGTTCCTGATTCATGAGAACACCTCCAGCCAAAGCTGTTAGACTTATTATCAGTCTAACAGCTTTGGCTGGAGGTGTAAATAATAGATCTTATTCCTGATATCACCAGCGGATTTCCTTTGTCTCCTTACCGTAGATGGTAGCTGTGGCGTCAGTTAACTCAAAGAAGGCGACCTCCGAGATAGACCGCTTGGGTCCACCCTTTGCTTGAGGCACATACACTGAATTTGAATACACTTTTTCTTTTTCTGCCTGTTCGGTGACTTCACGGGCTGTGGCAGAGATACGTATCCACTCTCCACCGGTTCCCATGGCGGAAATCTCTAACCATTTTTGCCCGCTCAGCTGCTCATATACCAGCTTGGGCAAGCTGCATGAGATGTAAAATTTCCCGTCTACTATCAGCTTGGAACCGAAGGGGCGAACGTGGGGTTTCCCGTCTGCATCGACGGTGGCGATGTGGTAAACTCCGGACTTTGAGAGAAAATCAAAAACTCTTTGCATTATTATCCTCCTAAAGCGGGATGATACCCGCAATTTTTTACGCCGGCTGCCATGGGTAGCTTGGCTTACCTTCCGTTATTAAGCTTAACTGACTATGTCTTGCTAATATGTGTAAATAAATCTTGGATTTCTTCAATTATAGCATATTCACCCTATTGGCAGAAGGATATATTTTTATAGGAACCAGACTTTCAAAAAGCACACAGGATAATCTTAGTATAGCTTCTATGCCTATGCAGATGTTTTGCTTTTATATCCAGCTAATCAGAAATTAAGTATATTAGCAGAATATTATATCAGTCTTCTTATAAAAGAATTGCAATTAATTGAATAGCTTAAGGTTCTTGGCAGCCGATATACTGAGGTATTAAGATGATAATAACAAGGAGAATGCTTTCCACTAATTTTCCTTTTGTATTCTTACCACACACTCCACGTGTCTTGAGTAGATAAAAAAGATGATGCTTAATCTGTATTATAGGGATGTACCTATTTCCACTATTTCTGAAATAAAACCAATGCTTTTACCTCCAGTTTTTAGACATTCCAATATGCTAATTCCTACAACATGAAATTGCGCATTCAGTCCTTTTATCAATTCAACCAGAGTACTTGTTTTCAAACCATCCGGAGATGGGGCCATAACATGAGAGAACATACTATAATCAATTACATCTAAGTCAATGTGAATGTAAATATTGCTTGCGAATTTTGAATGCAGTGCATCTATTACGGTCTGTGCGTCTGCTTCCATTTGCTCAACAGATATTTGTTCAAGTCCATGTTCTTTAATGTACGCTTCTTCAGGTGCATCTAAATCCCGCTGTCCCAGCAACAATACTTGGTCAGGCCGTAGGAACGAATACGTCATATCTAATATATGTTCATTTCCTTCGCCTAACAGAACTCGGAGAGGCATTCCATCAAAATTTTTACTAGCCGAAGATTCTGGGGTATTGAGATCGCCATGTGCATCAATCCATAACACGGTCAATTGCCCATTGTAATGAGCATTCATATATGAAACCGGTAAAATTTCAATATCGCAACCGCCCCCGATAACAAAAATAGTATCCGGCTTTTCTTTATCAATAATTTTTTTTGCACCTTCAAATTGTTTCAGAATTGCCGATAACCCCAAAATGTTATTTTCTATAACACAGTCCAATTCACTGCTAACATCAACACTCTTTAGCCCAGCAGCTTCAAAATAAACTTCCTTTAGCTCCAATGCACCGTGCAATAACCGGTCATCATTGCCGGAGCCCTGCCATTGGGGGAAAAATAGATTCAAATGATTTTTCATACTCATATCACCTCATATAAAATAGTACTTGCAAGGAAATTTAATAGTCAATTAAGGATAATAGACTTCAACCCATTGTACTTTCATGTTCTCGAGCTATCGCATAATGCATAATTTAACGCCATCTCGCAATGCAGGTTCAAAGAATTTAATAATCGTATTCTGGTATCTTTGTTGTCCAGAAGTAACGGTAATTCAGTACAGCCTAATATAACTCCGTCAGCCGGATATCTATTAATAATTTCTAAGAAATTTTCCCTTGACTTATCTAACATATTGTCTAATACAAGTTCCTGGAAAATAATCTGATTTATCAGATTTTGCTCTGCATCATTAGGAGTAATTACTTCTATACCATATTTCCGCATCCCGCTTTTATAAAAATCGCTCTGCATTGTATACTTTATTCCTGTTAATAAAAGTTTTTTCAAATTTTTCTTCTGCGCTTCCACTCCCACTGCATCTACAATACTTAAGATTGGAATACATGCTCGTTTTATTACATTACTCAATACAGAATGAGGTGAATTGGCCGCCATAATTATAAAATCAGCACCTGCATTTTCCAGACAATGAATAGAATACACAATATAATCCTCATATTCCTGAAGCTTTAATTCATTTTCTAAATCAGTAAAATATTGAAAATCCAAGCTGTGAATTATTATTTCAGGATAATAATAATTACCAAATCTCTCATAGTAAAGATTCATGATTGTCTGATAGTATTTGATTGTAGATGTATGGCTGATACCACCCAATATACCTATTTTTTTCTTCATAATGCGTTTACCTCCCAGTGACAATATTTTTCAACCATTGTTTTTGACCTCCTTAATTTCGATTGTAGCCTTGATATTGTATGGTTTCAAAGATAAAATTGCATGCAGAACAATATTCTCAGGAGAATAGAGTATGCCAGTTAATTCATTTCATAACTTTCCAATGTCCTGGAAACCCCATATAAATAACAATAAAAAGCCATTATATAAGATGCCCCTTGAAGCTGGTACCTCCTTGGCAGCGCGCGTAGCTATAGAACATAAAACTTAATTCCATTAATACCCTTTACTTTAGAAATGAATTCATAACAATAACTGTATGTTCTTTATTTCCATAGGTTCTTTTTACCCTGTCTGCTTCAACATATCCCATTTCGCACCAAAACTTATATCCTCTGTGATTCTCTTCTACTACCCCAATTCTTAATGCCTTGCCGTGTTCTTCTGAAACCCAGGCTTTTATAAGATCATGTAATTTTCTTCCCAAACCGTTTCCTCTTTCATTTGGATCAATCATCAGTAAACCTATTATCCATTCTCCAATGCTCTTATAATCTTTGACTATTTCAATTACTGCAATTAAAACACCATTCTCTTTATAAACCCCGAAAACATATTTATCTTTCAACTCTTTGTCAGGTGGCAAATCAAATAGAATGCTGTACCCAGCATCTTTTTCGGGCGGTCTACCTTCAATTAACTCCGAAAAGTCTGAACATCTTTCGCACAGGGCTTGTACATCAATTTCATCATCGCCTGACAATAGTCTGATATTATACTCATAATTATCTAGTACCTTATTTCCCGTTAACATAAGATCACCCTTTCTTACTTACTATATATTAAATGAATATGATCAAAAAACAAGGCTATAATTTTAAGTCCATCAGCACAACCTTTTCCACGTGCCTTGAGTAGACAAAAAAGATGTCGCACCCCTCTGGTACCCCATTGGCGTGGAAATAATTATACTGCGTTTTCATTATATTTAGAATTAACATACCAGATTAATGATATGTAAAAACCAACAATAGGTGATACTCCATATCCCATCAAAGGAACCGGAAAGTTTCCCAATAATGCTGATAATATAATGATTATATAATAATAACCAATGCATCTAGAAATTAACTCTGCACATTTAGGGGGAAATAATAGGAATGGCATTGGTAATATTGCTAAAGAAATAACCCCTAAAATTAGCCACAAAAATCCCATATCCGCCACCATGTTTACTATTCTCTCTACATAGTTTACCGGAGGCAGATTGTCCAAATACGTCCATGATAAAATAATAAATAGTGAAAAGACGCTTATTATTAATAAACGTATTACTTTGCTATTCGTCTTTCGGCTTATCATAATCATCATTGGAATAGCAAATCCAGTTAATTGGGAGGCATCCGGCTGAAATAATAATACCAATATTATTATGAATGCTCCAACATTTCCATACTTAAGGCCTTTGGTCTTCAATGCATTCCATAACTCTATAAGAACTATGGGCAATGCAATCATTGCAATATTTAATTTTACGGTTCCAATAGATATCCATCGGTGTACACTTTCCATACCTGGGTTCACAAAGGTCAAGATTAAAAGAAACAATGCAACAGGTACTATAAATTTTTCATATTTACTTCTACTGATATTAAATTTGTAAGTAATCATAATCAAGGAAACAAAACTCATTAACACAAGGCAGGCAATATTTTGGCTCCAAATTACAATAGGAACATGATTTAGGTACATCGCAAGCGCCCCTATTGCAATAGAAGGTATCGTAATTGTAATTGGTATAAATTTTCGAAGTAACAATCGATTCACCTTTCTTCCAGAACAATAATTTATTATTTCCGATGTAGTAGGCAAACTGTCTCAACTGTACTCTCTTTGTCCCAACTTATTTCACTCACTTCACTACCATTAAAGAATACTGGAAATCTAAACTTTATGTTCTTTAAGATACGACCATCTTCTAATTCTTCTGGATAAATTTCAATTTTCTCAACAAAACTCTTTATAAACTCCTGTTTTTCAAAGTCTGTAAATTCATCATAAAACTGGTCGAACATTTTTAAAATGTTGTAAATGCCATCAGAATTAAGTCTATCTAACTTAACGTTCTGTATTCTTGTTTTAACCTCTTCCATCTCTATTTCAATAGAGTCTATCCTTTCATAGAATTTATTTAGACGTTCCTGCATGTCCTTATATTTTCTTTCATACGAAGAGTCCATAACATCTAGCCCATCAATTTGTTGTGCTAATTTATTTTTTGCCGTATTTTCTTGGCGATATGATTTTTTTAGAGTTTCTAAATTCTCTTCCAGTTGAGCAGTATCAATTTTAGAATTAATTTTATCTTTTATAGCATTCTCAAACTTTTCATTATGAACTAACTTAGTAATAATCTCAGCAACAGCATCATCTACTAAGTCTTGACTCCACTGCTTACTGTAATTGCATTTATGACCACTTACACTCCTCCTATGTTTACAAGCATAGTAGAAGTAATCTCTATAATAAGTACCATCCTTTTTCTTCTTTCGATTTACATTACCATACATGGGCGCACCACAATTGGGACATTTTAGTATACCAGATAAAATATGTGCGTGTTCTAAACTGTACCTCTTTTCATGTTTAAAACCAGTTATTTTACGCTTTTCTTGTGCTGCTTGCCATATTTCTTCTGATACTATAGCCTCATGAATTCCATCATAAACAGGAAACTCTTTCTGCTTTACAATATGGAATTGATTTCGTTCACCTTGTATTTTCTCATTTTTTCTTCTTCCATAAGCTAGTTTTCCACAATAAACAGGATTATCTATAACAGCCTTTACAAAAGAAGCAGAAAAGGCATCAAGTGTACCATTTTGACGCTTTTTCTTTTTATAACCATTATTATTGAGATATGAAGCTACTGCATTTATACCCATGTTTGTAGATGTAAATTTATCGTAGATAACTTCTACAACTTTTACCTCATCTTTAGCTATTACTAGCTCTCCATTTTCCAGTTTATAACCATAAGGAGCAAAGCCCCCATTCCATTTACCTTCTCTAGCTTTCTGCTTACGTCCTTCCATAGTTTGAACTAAGATATTTTCACGCTCAATTTCTGAAACAGCAGATAAAACGGATATCATAAGTTTTCCACCGTCTTGGCTACTATCTATATTATCTGCAACTGAAATCAAATTAACTCCATAGTCTTGAATTATTTGAAGAGTGCCTAGAACATCTGCGGCATTACGTCCGAACCTTGAAAGTTTAAAAACTAACACAAAGTCAACTTTATCTTTTCCTTCTTTTATATCATTAATCATCCTCAAGAAATCAGGTCGTCCTTTTACATTTTTACCTGAGCCGACATCAGAATACTCATCCACAATAGTCATTTTCTTATATTGTGTATATTCTTTGATTTCTTCTTTTTGAGCGTCTAAACTGTACCCATCAACCTGCATTTCTGTTGAAACTCTTGTATATATGTAACACCTCTGATTCATCTATATCCACCCCCATTTAAACAGTAATTCTCTGTCCCAACTATTATAACGGATTTTATGTGAAATATATATATAAATTTAGAAAAAACCCTTTTAGGGTTTTTTCTAAATTTATGATGCTATTTTATTTCTATCTTGTTCTGTTTCCTGACCATACTTTTCTATCATTCTTGCCATAAAATCTACGCAGCGCTCAAAAGATGCATCTTTTTTTTCTTTGAAATTATTTTGATTAGTTACTTCCTTTTTTCCCATAGCGTATCTCTCCTTAAATTTGATTTACGCTATGTAATAGAAAGACGTTCTGACTCAAGTCTAAGCGCTAAACTACCAATGATTGAGGCTCTAAGTAGACGATTGGTTGACTAAATGATTTCGCATACAGCCCTTTAACCATCAAGTAGTCCAAATTAATAACAGGTGGCGAATTATCTCTAAAAAGGATAACTGCCACCTGCTCTTGGTAGTTCAAATTAATAATTATGATTAGTTTTTACCCCACTTTAGAGATACCAGTTTTCTATTCTCCATCATAAACACTTCAGGATATTTGAATATTTCCAAATACTTGCTGGCCAATTCATCTGTAAGACCTTCAAAATCTTCGCTATCAGGTCTTGCTAAACAGATAAAGAAAGAACCAGCTATGATTTCATATAAATCCCCATTGTCATCAGCAAGTCCTCTGTTTAGCTCCAAACTATTTATTTTTCCTTCCTCATTACATATAATTGCTACAGGGTCAGAAAAAGGATATATCGCCTCGATATAACCGCCTACGACTTTTTGCATTGACTTCAGTCCTGAATCTATATTCCTGATTTCTGCCACTTTGTTTGGCTCTACATAAACCACCTTCATTTTTTTATCTCTCCTGTACAGATACTTTTATCCACCAATTCTAAATCCCCCTTGGTTTGCTCTGGCTCAGCTTAAACCACCCATTTCATATCTAACCCTAAGCCCTAGCCTAAAATCCTTTGGAAACCCCTTAGGTTAGTTCTGGACATTAGTAACTCCATAACTCTGACAACCATAAATGGACAACATAATTTTTCTCTTTCATCCGATGTAACTACATCTGATTATTAAGAATCTCCAAACACAATGGGTCTATATCGCTTTCTTGAATTTTAGTAACCTTAAGCACCATTCGATCAATTCCAGCATCAACTATAGAATAATAATTGCCGTTAAAACAATACCCTGTACCGTCAAAAATAATATGAGGTATCTGCATGCAGCTTAAAACCTCGGATAAACTATCACAATTATCCGTGATAGGGAAAAAATCCCCAATATCATCAAATTCAAACTTTGGCTCATTTTCTTTCGCTGACTGGTCAACTTCATCATCTCCACAGTATAATTCACCAATTTCCTCGTCTGCATAGAGTTGATTATTTCGTTCACTTTTAATTACATTGTTTACCATCTCCTCCATATGAGATATTTGATATGCTATATCACTGGCTAGTTCCTGATCATCCAAGCTAAACCTTGTATAATCAAACACGAATCCCTTTTCTGTAATCTGATTTAATAATTCAGCACATAGAATTAAATCTCTACTATAGCTGTTCATATGGCTATTAACCATATTTTTGATAGCCACTTCAATTGTTTTCTGTTTCTCGATCATGTAATATACCTGCCTCTCTTAGTTCTTTCAATTTTCTACCCATAGCACATTGGCTTACGCCTTGCATTCTGGCCAAATCCTTGACCTTAACCCCTTCATTACGAAGCTTTACCAATTCAAGGTTAGTTAGATTTTTTCTCCCTGGGTCTACTCCACCAACCAATTCAATTAGAATCCTACAAATATGATTGGTCATTTCCAGTTCAGTGGCTATACCATCAAATCTTTCAAGGATAGAATCTAACCTGCCGCTTAAACTTGTGAATTCCTCTTTAGTCACAAGGTTTACGGCATCTTTTACCGCAGGTTCTTTTGGCTTTTTGCTTTGTTTCGTAACTTTCTTATTTTCTACTTCCATTTATCTGAATCACCTCCTTAAACCACAATAACGCTGATTTCGGAGGATTTCAACTCCCCCAAAATCAACCTTAAAGGAAGGTTTAGACATCTTTTTCAAAATGTTTGGAGCTATGCTTTTAGTTTTTAGAAAGTTGATTTTATTACCCCGCTTATAGTCCAGATACTAAAAATAATTTTTGAAAACAAACACCAAAAACAGCCTTAAAATCCATTGCGCTTGAATTTTAAGGCTGTTTTGAAGTTTTCTATGGTTAAGTACACATATTTACTTATCTGTTATTCGGTTTTCTCTATCTATTGAAAATAAAAATTGTAAATATTTGACATGACCTCTATTTTTATTTCTCTGGTTCAACATTGATATATGAAATTAATTTTGCACCATTTTCATCTTCCCAAAGGTTCAATATATCATGTATATCAAGGTTTTGCTGAATTACCATAGAAGTTATTTCTTCTAAAATTGGCAATAGGTTATTATGATTAAAGTCATATTCCTTCTTTAAACCTACTGATATCAAGTTATTATTCATATATGCCGCATAATGTCTTCCTATCTCTTGCACATCATTGGCATTTACTTTTCTACTTATAAACCCTCTCAGGTATAGTACATTTTTGTTTGGGTCTATGGTCATATAGGCTTTTTTTAAATAAAAGTCGATTTCTCTATTACTATTAAAAGTTATTTCCATTAATGAACCTCCTAAACTTTTCTATACTAATTATAAAGTAAAAGCCACATACAAATCAACATCAAGGTTTTTAAGGCTTCGTGATAGCACTAAATTAATGTAATTCTTTCTTATAGTGTTCTATATTTTTTCCATTCTATTTTGTTATTTTCCTGCTTTATATATATTGAGGGTAGGGAGTGAAGAATAGCCATAAAACCCAAAATGCTGGATCCTATGGCTACTCCGTTTTAATATCTTTCAACTGTTACCCTAGTGAATCTGTTTTCCCCGGATGTTTTTTCCCCTTGTATATATCTTCAGGCAACTGCCACCAATTAATATCCATTATTAAACCAATCTTCCTTGCGCACATCAATTCCTTGCCTTAGTTTGGCAATATCTCTATCTGTATATTGCTCCCGATATAGCCGATTTTTAATAGTCTTTTTATCGCAACCATAGCATTTGCCTATCTTGGTAAGACTATCGCCATCCAACAGTTTATCCATAATGTCATCAGCATTTATATTTTCCTTAAATGCAGGGTGTTTTTTCATTAACGTATCGTTGATCTTTTCAAGCTTATCAATCGTTTTTTGCATTTCATCTACAAACCAATTTAAACGCAATATTTCTTGCACTAAGTCCTCATACGACATTTCATTAAAAATATAATTTCCGTAGTACTCCATGTAATCCATGTTCTTAGCCTCCATTTTCTTAATCCCAACAAACTTTGGAAATTAATAAACCTTCAATTAAAGTCCTTTTCATTTTGTTGCATCACCAATTTATCCGAACTGTACTATATGAAGAATTTATCCTGCTTTCCTTTTTCATTGCCTTGCTTTTGACTGATTATAGAAACCAATTAAATACTCACAATCGACTTGAATTTTAACATAATGTAGATAATTAGTCCCTGTTATTCAATTTTTCCATACTGTATACCAAGGATTTTCTAGGGCAGAAGGGGAGAGGTTAGCCAAAATCAATCTCGCTGCTATCCTCATGCTCCTTCATTTTCCTGTAAAAGGTTGAGCGTGACACCCCTAATAGCTTACTTGCCTTAGATACGCTTATTTCTTCATTTTTTACAGAAACATATAGCTCCGTGAAGTTATCCAATGACTTTTTAGGTCTACCTTTGTACTTACCTTGCTGCTTAGCAATTTCAATGCCTTCACGCTGCCGCTGCAACAGACATTCACGCTCAAACTGTGCCAGTCCTGCAAACATAGTAAACATCAACCGACCTTGTGGCGTTGATGTGTCAATATTTTCTTTTTGGCTGATAAACTGCACTTTTTTCTGATTCAGCTTTTCTACCAAGTCCAGTAAATCCTTTGTGGAACGTGCCAGCCTTGAATAACTCTCAACCACTACGATATCACCCTCACGAACAAAGTCCAGCAGTGCGTTAAGCTGTGGCCTGTCTGTATTTTTCCCTGACAGCATATCAGTATATAATCTTTCTACCCCAAGACCTTCCATAATTGCTTTTTGCCGTTCCGTATTTTGTTCTGTGGTTGATACACGAATATATCCTACCTTCATAGTCAATTCCTCCATATAACAAGTATTATTAAAGCTCCAAAACTCTAAAAGTCACCCTGTCCATATGACTATACCCTAATAGAGCAAACTGCTAATATACCCATATGGCGCAAAATCTGATCCAATAAAACTATATTGGAATTTTGAAACATCTTTTAGAGCGTTGTACTATTTAACACTCTTTTTCATTTTAGAGCAATAATCCTCGATATTTTAGATTTTGGCTATGTTAGCATAAGCCAAACAAACGCTGCATAGTACCATTTATTGTTCTATATTACTACCTATTGTATTAATTTCTGATCTTTTAGCTGATACTGTAGTGGCAGAGCATTTAAGCATAGAGCTTATTTCCCTTATAGAATAACCATGCTCCGTTAAGTACTTTACCTGCTCCCTAAGGCTGGCGCCTTTTAATTTTCTGCCTGATTGCATTTTCAAATGTTCCATCAATAATTTCTGATTGGCAAGAAGCTCGTCTAACTTTTTATCTATGTTCTCTGTGGAAATCTTATTTACTGTCATCTTTCTATTACACCCTTTCAAATATATTTTTCTATTCCAGCAAATATTTTTCTTTAAAAACCATTTTACTCACTTTACATCCCCATTTCTTCACCCATATTAGAGCATAATTTAGTTAGTTAACTATTTTTTCACTAACTAAAACCACAACATTTGTCATTTTGATTGACACATAGCAGAATCCCACTAAAAAAAGCATTTACCCTACAATAACACAGATTGAAGATTTAGACATCGCCTTATTTACTCTGACAACTAGCCTATAAAATGTCGCAATTGTTCCTACAATTCTCATTTTCTACATTTACAATACTGACTGATAAACCTATTAATGCCTCTAGCACATGCAGAAGTTTATCAATTTGAGCATCAGAATCCATACTAGCAAAATCCTTAAGCTGATCGCTAATTTTAACTAGCTCATCCAGAGCATTTAAAAACTTCTCTCTTCCTTTTTTAAGGCGAATCATTTCCTTAGCCTGAGATGATTTGCTTCTAAATTGAATGTCATTAATCACTAAACTTTCCTTTTGGTATAGCTCCAATATGTCTAACATAAATTTTGCCGCCTGCTTATCTGTTACTACTGTTTTGGTCATATCAATATGTATCATCCATACTACCCCCAATCTTTAGAACCTTGTTATGAAATAATTTTTGCGTCTCAGTACTTGGATTTATCAGTTTTTTTAATAATTTTAAGTCATGATGCAAAGATTCATCTGTTACCACTGGCAGCGACTGTAATAAATTACTTTGCAAGACTACAAAATAATATACATCAAAACTAACCTGTGTCATTATAGTTATTTTTGCTCCTTCTTTTACAGCCTTACCCGTTATAATAATAGTTTCCTGCTCTGTGGATACCTGCAAAAGCAGTGCTGCGTCATTCTTTGGCATGATTGCTGATTGATCATCATAAATAGCACGTAACATTTTTTTGTTATGTTTCTTTATGTAATATCCTAGGGTGCAGTTCAAAGCTAATGCAAGCGACCACATGGCTGGTGTCTTTATTAATTTGTTGTCAAATTCCAAAATTATTGGTATCTCTGGTAGTATAATCATGTTAATTCCCTCCTTTTCTTTTGTGTGGTTTTTATCTATTGAAAATCATGCTTAGGGGGTAGCTTATATTAATTTATAAAATGTCATTACCATTTAAGGGTAAAAGAGGTCCTCTTTTATATAAGTAGACCTCTTTTTCACCTTTCAGTTTACATCGTGCCGCACAAGCTGCGGCTTTGGTTTGGGTTATCTCATATTTATTTTTATTTTTTTAAAAGATTCTTTCGTCTAATTCACATCTTTATTGATAAATAAAGAAACCGTTATGTTATCCACCATGTTTTCTTATGGCAGTATCTGCAAATGTAAAATATTGATTGGATTCAATTGGATAGGTATAGTATTTAAATGTACAATTACGTTCTATTTCTGTAGAGTAGCCATCACGCATTTCCCACGAAGAGTAATTATGCTCAACAATGCGTTTTTTGCTATACTCAACTTCTCTTTTTATTTCCTCAAGCCGTTGTCCTTGCTCTTGGAATTCTGTCTGTTCATTTGTTGCCCATGAACGGAGGACAATATTTCTATTTAACCCCTTAGATGCCAGATAACCCTTTTCGCCTTTTAAATATAATCTTGCATTAATCATATTTTTCTTAAGATAGTTCGTTACTTTTAGCAGCTGATTCTTGCTTCCTATTTTACCTATAAACACTCCACCCAAGTTCCAGATTCCTTTAAGTTCGTTATATTCTATATAGTTAAGATTACATATAATGTGATAATGCCAATTGCCATTTTCCTGCTTGTCCATAACTGCAACATATTTAAAATTTTCATATCTGTAGTTCATTTTCTGTATGAATTTTTTGAACTCCTTGTTGCAGGTTTTTAAATCGTGATATTTATCGTCATATGCTACGTCGTTAATCTTTTCTTTATTTTCTATTACATTGTCTGGTGTAAAAATATCGTTCATTGTTTTCAAGAAATTGCCCTCTATGATTTCCAAGTCTTGGTAAATTTCCTGGAATAGGTTGTTTTTTTTGCTACTTAAGCTAGTGCTCTTTGGTTGCTCTTTTACGATATTGGCAAATGTTAGAGTTATCATCATACATTTTCTTGTTTGAAAATTATTCTCGATGAGTTCTTTAACAAGGTTACGCCTATTTTTATTGCGTTGCTTATAATTCTTAGCATGATATTTGCCTACAATAATTTCTTTTTCATGAACTTGACGGCCATCTTTATCGTAATTAAATTCAGAAGTTTTATCACCTAAATAATAACCCTGCATTTCTCTTTTACCACCTTTGGCCTTAAGATTTGATCCAATATAAATAACCTCTGTAGTTTCGGTTGCCCCTATAATCAACTTCTTATCTGCCATCAATGAACACCTCCATCCTTAGTAATAATGCCTACTAAGTCAGTGAGCTCATTTTGTTTTCTTCTTTGGTTGTAGCAATAGCTTACTTCTGTCATCCTGCTAAACCCTGTTTCCTTGAGCTGTTTTCTACCAGCTCTCAATATTCTATACACTTAAAAATCCCCCTTTGTAAATGAATCATCAAAATTTTGATTTGATGTATACACTTACATTAGGTTTAATATCTAAATGAAGATGTTGATGGAAACGAAAGATGACTGCCCTCTAATGCTCAATGTTCTACACAAGATGCCATGTTTGAATAAAAATCCTAACTAGTCATTACACTATTGCAATGTTTGGGCAAATGTAGTTAATGATAGCCTGAGTTAGCAACTAGTATATAAAAACGCAGAAAAAAAGAGCCACCATTCGGCAGCTCTCCTACTTTTAAATTTTAAACAAATTTGTTTAATTTTATCATTTTATCTGACATGTATTAATCCAGTATTTTGCTAACCATGATATCAATACAATCATCGTTGTCAAGGCAAAGAACATGCTTTGACTCACGCTCTGGCTTGCTCATCTGCCACCATTCACGCAAATCAGCTGATTTTGTACCAGACATAATAAAGGAATTTAACACAATTTTTTTATCTGTACATGATGGCTGCAAGCGATCTTCCAGTTCCTTAATTTTCCTGTAAAACTCCACCTTCGGATCATCAGGTCTAACCCTCATTAGTCCCTTAGGATCTATGAATGATACATATTGTACTTCAGGCGTATCTATCCATAAAACATAATCTGGATAAAAATTGCCTGCTTCGAAAAAACCCATGCCTACTTTACTTTTGTTACGAAGCAAGTAAAGATTTCTGTTGTCGAATACTTCTTTATTTTTTTCAGTATAGTTTTTTAGTCTGTCCACAAACAGTTTTTCATCTTCATTAAGGCTTACAGGAGATATCTGTATTTTCAATCCATTGGATTTCAAGCTAATAAGTGGTGCATATAGGTGTGAATGAAAGTCAAAGGCAACTAAAGATTTGCTAAATACAGCTCTCTCATATTCAGCAATTCCTTTATCCTTGTCCAATAGAGCAGTCAGCTCTGTTATGAATCCCTCGACTTGTTCGGCTCCATTATCACCGTCAAACAAATCTGCATACTTTAATGAATATTCTGATACAAAATTATTATCATCTGCTGTAAGTTCCTGATATTCGAGAAAAGGAGCTTCCCAGCGTTCCTTTTCATACTTGAAAAACTTATCTATGTAGATTTTCATCACCATTACACAGTAATCCGTTGCTGCCTCCAGTTTTTCAAAGGAATCTATCTTGATGTGCATTTTTGGTATGATAAGCGAGTACCACCCATCCACCAACAAGATATCTTTAAGTCTGTCCTTCTCAATGCTGATATTGTAATAGAATTTCTCGTTTTTATATGCTTCCAGTTCCTCAAACATGCGGTCATAATCTAAGTATGGAATGTACTCCTTATCCAGAGTATGTTCATCGGTTACCGACATCATCTGCATACTAAAGCTAGATTCAATGGTTTGCACCTTTGAACGACAATCAATTGTTATCTTATTCTTCACAAGGTAACTCATAAATCTTTCGTCAGGCTTATCCAGTACCAATCTGCGAGACTGCTTTTTGAAGTTTACCCCAGACTTTAGCTTAATGACTCTAAGTTTTTTTTCTTTAACCATATCATACCTGCTGACAACAGGAAGTGTAAATTCATGAGGCTTCTCATTAGCTGACATTTCTTCTAGCTCAAGGTATTTCTTGAAATCCTCCATGTACTGCGCCCTAATTCCAAATATAGTCAGCGTCTCAAGTAATTCAATATGTTTTGGCACATTAATACTCTGGTCATCTAATTTACGGCTGCGTTTCAGACAACCATGATATCCTCTTAAACGCACACCTCTACCGAACAACTGAATCGCCTGAGAGCCTTCGCCTTTTGCAAAGTTAATCAGACCCATCGTTGAAACTCTCCAGCTATTCCAGCCTTCAGTGAATTTTCGTGAGCCGACAAGTACTTTTATATTTGAAGTAGAGTTATTTATATTCCTAAACAAGGATTCTGAAACAAATTCCTCAGTTTTGGCAACAATCCCTTTCTTATCACAATTCTTCACCAGGCCAGCCGTATCACCAATACTGATGACACCGAAATAATCTCCGTACTCTCCTATCTTTAACCCAATCTCACCTGGCACCTGCCTGATATTTTCAATGTGCAAGCGTGGTTCTTCAGATGAAGTATCACTGTTAAAAACCAACCTCAGGATGTCAGTATAAATGTCTTCTGCCTTTGGAGAACCACCAAATATTGATTTTAACGCATTAAAATCCTGTGAAAAAAGCTCAGCACCCCTGCCATCCATCAATCCTGTATCTTCATTAAGTACGGCGTTTAAACGTTCAATCGTCTTCGCTTTACGGTTTACAAACTTATCTATGAATTCTATTACTTCCTCCACATCAGTCATTTCAGCATTAGAAGTTTTTGCAGTTACACGGTTACCCACAAACACAAGCAATGGTTTTTCAATCTCAAAAGGTGCAAATTCTTTTGGATATGATTCAAACAATTTAAGCTGCTGATAAAACGAGAGTAAGCAGCCAGTCAAATATAAATGACGCTGTTCCTCGTCTATTCCATCTTTTAAATTATAAATGCGATATTCCTTGCCATATCCATCTTCATAAAAGTATTTATAGGAGTAATCCATGATTATTGATGTGCAATACTCATCCAGCAAATCCTTATCTTTGGTTGGTTTCAAGGTCTTCATAGCCTGCTTAAATGTTGCGGAATACTCAAAAGCAAACCCCCCATCGGCAGACAGGCGAGATCGGTAATCATACCACACGTCACCAGCAAGCCCACGATGAGCCTCATCAACCAGTACTAGATTGTTTTGCTCAAAGCTATCAATAGAAACGGTCTTAATTTTACCTTCTTCTTTCAGCTTATTCATGTCGATAATAATGACGTCTTCCCTTTGCGAAAGAAAACCAGTATCCTTCTGGAACAGAGCAGCTGTAATTGAAGATAGCTTTAATTCCTCTAAATGCTGATTAGACATCCCCTCATTAGGTGAAAGCAAAATCACCTTGTTTATGGTTAAATGACTATTCAACCTTTGAGCCCTTTTCAGATAATATGAAAACTGCAGAATATTTGCGTGAGTAATCAAAGTTTTTCCGCTGCCGGTTGCACACATGAATGCCAACTTATTCATTCCTTCGGGCTTAAACTCAATATCAATCTTACCCATTGTTTGAGTAGATACCTGTTTTGCGTACTCGTTTAAATCCTTGCAAAACTCATCTTTATCGAAAAAATATCTATCTAAATACATCTCAGTAAACAGCAAAGATATGTACTGAAAGTACTTCAGCACAATACCCCCACGCTTATCTCCTATCTGCTTTACATACCGACAGATATTCTCATCATACAAACGTAGTTTATCACGGTTTATTTTTACTATATCCTTATTAACAGTGCAGATACGATCTAAGTATACATAAAACCATGTATTTTGATTTTCGTTGTATCCTTCTTGCTCCATACTGTTTAATTGTCCTGCAAGAGAAGCGAGCGTGTTCTTTCCGAACAAATTTAGGAAGTACCTGAACAGTAACAGTTGGTCATTGAATTTTATGGTTATCTCTGTCTTCTTCTTTTTTGCCACTGCTTATACCTCCTCAAACATACGCTGCTTAAATTCAGGCTCTATCATATTAACCTTCCAATGTTCCTCATCTGCCTTTAGATTTTCAAGGTTGTTATCCCCATTAACATAGATTATGTCAAATTCACGGTTAAGCTGATTTATACGGTGCTTATTGAAATAAGCATCCAGAGCGGCATTGCTCTCAATCAGATTATCCGTGATGGTACGCCAAATAATTAGTGTATGTCGCCCATCTGGAAGTATACCCTCAATCTGTTTAAATGCAAATTCTCCATCAATATCCTCGGTTAACTGCACCGCACCTTCATAAATCCCTGCTTTGTCAGGCTCTGTTTTAAAGTACGAAACCACACTTTGACGCACCACGTTAATACCAATGAGATAATTGAAAGTTTCGCACAGGTCAACTATTTTCTCCTTGGTTTCGTTATTCTCATTAATTTTCATTTTATAACTGAATGGCATTTTAAAGCTGTCAAGATTTATCATGCTATCTTTAGCCTCAACGTCAAACATATAATTGATTAAATATTCATCACCGAACAATACGGACATTTTATGCTTTTCTTCAGAAAGACTGATATTTGATAGAGCATCTTCATAGCTTTCTAAATGGTGATACTTCATAATATGAGTTACACCTGTTGTCCTATTTTTTGGCTTTCCATTCTCCCAATCATTAGCATAAATAACCTTTTTCATTCTCGCTTTTATGACTGAATCAAAATATTCACCCATGTCTACAAGAATATATTTTCGTTGTGAATCATCAACTGTTCTATTAATATTGATTACAGCATGACCCGTTGTTCCTGAACCTGCAAAAAAATCTAATACTACGTCAGCTTCATCAGACCCGATTATTATATTATCCTCAACTGTGTAAAGACTTTTTGGATAATCAAATGGGTTATTAGGTAATATGCTCTCAAGGATATTTGTCCCTTTAGACGATGCATCGTAGCGTTCTCCGAACCAAAGAGACTTAGGAGTCGCCTCTGAATCGGCAAAATCATATTGATAAACGGCATATCTTCCGTCTCTCATAGACTTGGCAAACAATGTTCCATTTTCACAGCCCTTACAGCAACTCTTATATCCCCAACGCCAACGTAGATTTTCCCCTTTGCTACTAAGTGGTAAAAGAAAAGCACAACCTTTTTCTTCATATTCTTTTTGCAATTCCCTTACAAAATCATCATTGAAAGTATCATCTTCAGGATTATATATTTTTTTATATTCATCTTCAGGTATAACACTAAGTTTTTTAGCACTTATATCATAAATGAATGGAAAAAACATATAAGGACGTTCTTCTCTACGCTTTCCAGTTCCTGTCCTTTTAAGCGGTAGTTCTCTTAACGCCTGCTCGCCTTGTTGTTTTGAGAATTTCTTTTTTATTTCCTCGTCACTAAGTATAAAGTTATTAGTCTGTGCAAATCGTTTATCTTTTGCATATAAAAGTGTATAGTCATGCGCTTGTGCAATAAATCCTTGGTCACGCCCTTTAGGATTTGTGAAGATTGCAATGTTTGAAATAGCGTTATTAATTCCAAACACTTCATCAAGTAATAAATTTATATACCTGAATTCATAATCATCAATAGCAACTTCAATAATACCTTTAGGTGAAATAAGTTTTTTGGCAGCCATGAGCCTTGATTCCATTAGAGAAATCCAACTTGAATGTTCATATCCATTCTTATAAAGAATTTTACTTGCATCCGTATTATAAGGAGGGTCAATATATATCAACCTAATTTTCTCATAATACTTTTCAAGCAGTAAGTTAATGGCTTGAAAGTTATCACTATGAAACATCAAACCTCCGGTTTGCTCTTCAATATTCTCAAAACTTGAAATCAACCTGTCCTTAAAGTCTGTTGAAAAATACTTTGTATCAACTATAAGATTCTTGTTTTGATGCAAAAAATCCAACGTCAATGGTTCAGAGTATGCTACTGTTGTCGAATCGCCCTCAATCTCATTGATTGCATACATATCAACCCATTCCTGTACTTGTATCTTGTTCTTTATGATTTCCTCATAAAAAGCCTCATCAATGCTATCCAGCGTAATACACCAATCCGTGCTAACTACGAATTTCTTTTTGAGCCATAGTTTTTTCTGAAAATTCTCAATTTGTGCAACGAAATCAATAATGATTTTTCCAACACGCTTAATAGCCCTTACTTTGGCAATATAAGCATCCACTCTTTTTTCATCTGTTGTATCAATATCGTCAAGGTGAATGACCTCGCTTTTAATAAAAAAGTCCAACTCTCTCGTTAAGAAACCACGTAAATCCTTATGTATAAAGTAATCAAATGTATTTTTGGCAACATAGCTTTCTAAATGCTTCTCCAACACAGATTTAACTTTCTTTTGGTCTTTCGTTGCAGCCGGACGTAGTAAACTAAACCAGTCTTTAAATTGACTGGATATAGCAGCGCTGATTTTCTTATAATTTTCTTCGGCATATTTGATCTTCTTATCAGCAGGAACATCAAAAACAAAGCGAATATAAAGCTCACCATTTAATATTTCCATTGTCTTAAGTTCAGGCTTTTCGTCAGTCTCCTCATAAAGCATGAACGTACGCTTTTTGTCATTGCTTTCCTTGTTGTTATTCTGCTCTGTTGTGGCATCCACGATACGGAAATGAACTTTACGCCCTTCGTCAATAAAGGTATAATCCTTGAAGTTCTCAGCAGTCTTTATGTAATACTGGTCTTGGTTAGCCCAATATAACTTGACCTCCTCACCTTCATAGGGAATGGCGTATACACCTTCTTTATAGCGGCGTTTTGAAATGAAATCACCCTCGTCATAATAGCGATTAAAAAAGCTATACAATGCCGAATAAACGTCAGTTTCCAAAGCAGACAAATCAACACCTGCCGTAAGCTGACCTTTCAAGCGAGAGTACTCTTCTGCAAGCTTAGGGCTCGCTGAAATTTCAATGCCTAAGTCTGCACATTGCTTTTCTATCTCGGCAAGACGATTCTCAATGTCCACTGTATTTGAAGCAAAAGGTGCAAGGGTATCCTGAACTTTATTTGGCAGTCCTTCAGTTAGGAATCTCTCTATTTCGTCTCTGCGAATATTCATGATACGATAGATACCAAAATCCAAATCAGACTTATCCAATTCAAATATGCTTTTCATTAAATTAACAAAACGATTTAGCTTTTCAGACATTACTTTAACCTCTCTCTATACTATATTTTTATCCTTTTTTGCTAAATTACTTTTCTTTGACAACTTCCACAACATCTCCTATGTCACATTCAAGTACATTGCAGATGCGCTCAATCACCTCAAGTGCAACATACTCATTCTTACTCATTTTTGAAAATGTACTGGCACTAACATTCGCCAATTTTCTTACGTCAGATTTCTTTAAATCCTTGTCAATAATGAGTTTCCACAGCTTTTTATAACTGACACTCATGCCTTCACCCCTATCTTTAACGATAAAAAAGTAATATCTTGTTACAACAATTAGAATTATATCACAGTTATTCCGACAAACCAATAATTACTTATGATAAGTCGCATTTTTTTTGCTTATCTCAACATAGGAGTTTTACTAACAAAAAATCAGAAATTCTCTTTTAAAATAATAAAACCTGCCCCCTAATAAAAAGGACAGGTTAATTAACTTTTGTGTTTTTCATATTTTCCGTATTAGTATAGCCTTTCAAACCCGCATATTCAAACACACAATGCAACCGACACCAATTCTTAACACTGTAGTATGGGTCGTATCGATGCGTATCATTTCATTCCCCTCTAAGCAAATCCATTGCTGGCACCGTTACCTGCTACCCTTTTTGAACTGGCAGTTTAAACTTATCTATACTTCAATTGATTTGAAGCAAGGTATGCGAAATGATAGTATTCCAGTAATTCCGATGTAATTTGCTTATATAACTCCGACAAATCCTTTTCCGTATCTATTGCTATTACCCTCATTCAAATCCTCTTTATATACCAAGATTTTTTCATTTATACTTTTTGCTGTTACTCATATCATGCTAAAATGATTTAAAGCTTCTGTTATGGCTTTCTCTTTATTAAGTGGACATTGTGGCACTCGTGCATCTTCTGACTTTGGAAGATTGTAACTTGTACCAATCTCCAAACCCAATTTTCTTTTTACCTGTGAAATATATAGGCTTGATACTTTCATACTATGATTTTTTAAAACATAATCCTTTATTTCTTCATAGGTTGCCTTGCTTTCAGCAGTAGTAATATCAAGCTCATCAAGGCTTAGGTCAATCTCAATTCTATCATCAGGATTTTTTCTGGACAAACAGACAACCGTCTCCACATGGCTGGTCACCGGGAACATATCTACAGGCTGTATCTCCTTAACCTTAAACCCGTTTTCCTCCAGATATTTTAAATCCCTGGCAAGAGTACCGGGATCACAGGATACATAGACAACCGTTTTAGGCGCCATGGCAGCTATTGTCTTTAAAAGTGCTTCGTCGCAACCCTTTCTGGGTGGATCGACTACAATAACATCTGCTTTTATACCCTGTTTATATAATTCGGGGATTACTTCCTCGGATTTTCCCACGATAAATTCGACATTGCTTATGTTATTTTCCCTGGCATTCTTTTTAGCATTTTCTATAGCAGGCTCAACAATTTCAACCCCATATACCTTTTTTGCTTTTCGGGCTAAGAATAGTGATATGGTCCCTGTTCCGCAGTAAGCGTCTATCACTGTCTCTTCTCCCGTAAGATTGGCATATTCCAATGCCTTGGAATACAATACTTCAGTCTGGATTGGATTCACCTGAAAGAAGGAAAGAGGAGAGATATTAAACTTCAAATCTCCTATATAGTCTGTTATTGTGGGACTTCCGTAAAGTACCTTTGTTTCCTGTCCCAATACCACATTGGTGACTTCCCTGTTTATATTCAGTACCACGCTTTTTAAGCTTTCTACTTGCTCCTTTAACATGGCAATGAGCTTGTCTTTATGAGGTATGTCATATCCGTTTATAATGACTGCCACCATCACTTCACCGGTTCTGAGAGCCTTCCTGACCATAATGTGCCTTAACAAGCCTTTTCCTGCGGCCTCGTCATAAATTGAAATATCATTATAAAATGCCCATTTTTTGATTATATCCATTACCTTGTCACTTACTTCATCCTGTATAAGGCAGGAGAGAGTGTCTATAATTTCATGGGACCTGGGAGCATAAAAGCCCGCCACAGGCTTGCCATTCTGAACACTTATGGGAAACTGGGCCTTGTTCCTGTACCGGTAAGGGTTTTCCATACCGATGGTGTCGTATATTATTACATCCTTCAGCTTTGCTATTCTCTCAATGCTGTCAATTACCCTCTGCTTTTTGAATTTAAGCTGGGCTTCATAGGAAAGATGCATAAGCTGGCAGCCTCCGCATCTTTTTAAGGTACACATGGGTTCAGTCCTGTCAGAAGACTGCTTTATAATTTTATTCAATTTCCCGAAAGCAAAGTTTTTGTTCACCTTTACGATTTTTATCTCGGCTTCCTCTCCCGGCAGCGCTCCGGGAACAAATACGGTGAAATTGTTTATTCTTCCTACACCTTCGCCTTCATAGCCTAAATTATCTATTTTAATTATATAGTCCTTGTTTTTTTCAACAGCAGCATTAACCATAAAAAACCTCCGAAAATAAACTATCTTTAGTTTGTCCTTTTTATTTTATATTATAAAGAAATAAAAAAAAAGCCCATCTATAGATGTATATATAGATGCGCTCAAAATGTAGGATTGGCCCTTTAAGCCATTTTTACATTTGATATTATTGACATATAAACTAATGTATATAACACTTTGTATAAAATTTACCATTGAAATTTATATTTAACAATCCTATAATATATTGGAAAAGAATAAAATCGGGGAGCTGGATGAGTCCGGCTGAGAGGGGACCGTATGTTCCGACCCATAACCTGATCTGGATAATGCCAGCGTAGGGACGTTTTAGCACTCTTAAGCTGATGTTATCCATCAGCTTTTATTATTTCCAAATTTTCCCTCTACCAACTGTGTATTGCCGGAAAAAATATCAAATAAGGAGGCGAGCGAAATGGCCGCAATAAATGTAAGCCTGCAAATTATACCGAAGGTCAAGGACGAAGATACCTACAGGGTGGTGGACGAAGTAATCAAGCTTATACAGCAATCCGGTGTTCCATATATAGTGGGCCCTATGGAAACCACTATGGAAGGTGAGCTTGATGAGCTTTTAGAAATCGTGAAAAAGGCACAGAATGTATGTATAAGAGAAGGCGCCACAAGGGTGCTGTCCGTGGTCAAGATAGATTACAAGCCAGAAGGTGTGACAATGGATGAAAAGATATACAAATACAGAACTTAAGCTCAAAAATAGTTTTTTTATAAAAAGGCTGCCCTTTTTATCGGTGTTTTCTATAATTATGCTTTGGGAGGCACTGGTAAGGATTTTAAAGATACCAAGCTACATACTTCCTGGCCCTTACGAAGTAGGTATGTCTCTTTTTGAATCCAGGAAAATTATTTTAAGCCATACTGTTGTAACTTCCACAGAAGCCATTTTAGGGTTTATATTATCAACAATTACAGGATTGGCCCTTGCCTTTGTCATGAACAGGTGGAAAACAGTCAAAAGCATTCTTTATCCCCTGCTGGTTATTTCCCAGACAATCCCCATAATTGCCCTGGCCCCCCTCATACTTATATGGATGGGCGTAGGCGTTCTACCAAAAATTATGGTGGTAGTGCTTGTTTGTTTCTTTCCTATCTGTGTGAGCACCACCGAGGGGCTGCAGTCTGCGGATCCGGATATGATAAATTTGATGAAAGTTATGGGTGCAGACCATTTGAAGATATTCCGGGAAGTGGTCTTACCATCTGCTCTCCCCCAATTTTTTTCAGGGCTTAAAATTGCAGCCACATACAGTATAATGGGGGCGGTTATCGGGGAATGGCTGGGTGCCAAATCCGGGCTAGGGATTTATATGACCAGAACCATGAGCTCTTACAGGACGGATTTGCTTTTTGCATCTATAGTGGTTGTAGTGGTAACAAGCATATTCTTATTTATGATAATTGAAATTATAGAAAAATTGATTATTCCGTGGAACCGCGTGAAAGATATTAAAGGAGATGATGTAAAATGAAAAAATATATTATTATAGCATTCATATTTTGTGCGGCAGCTCTTTCAATGCTCACTGGCTGCAGCACAAATCAAAATAAGGACGGAGGGACAGGACAGGATACAAAGACTCCGGATAAAATAATATTTACCCTGGATTGGGCACCAAATACCAATCATACCGGAATATATGCAGCCAAAGCTAAAGGCTTTTTTGAAGAAGAAGGACTGGATGTGGAAATAATCCAGCCCGGTCAAAACACTGCAGACCAGCTTGTGGCATCGGGCAATGCCCAGTTTGGCATAGGATACCAGGAAGGCGTAACCTTAGCCAGGCTTGAAGGCCTTCCCATTGTGTCAATTGCAGCGGTAATACAGCACAATACCTCGGCTTTTGCCGCACCCAAGTCAAAAAACATAAATACTCCTAAAGACTTTGAAGGGAAAAAATATGCCGGCTGGGGCTCACCTATCGAAGAAGCAACCCTTAAAGCGCTGATGGATAAATATAATGCAGATATTAACGAGGTCACAATTCTCACGACGGGGGCCACAGATTTTTTTGCCACCACTGAGAAGGATGCGGACTTTGCATGGATTTATTACGGCTGGGACGGCATAGCTTCGAAAATTAAAAACAAGCCCATAAGCTACATAATGCTCAAGGATGAGGATAAAGCCCTTGATTATTATACTCCCGTCATTACTGCCGGTGAAAAAACCATATCTGAAAACCCGGACCTGGTAAAAAGGTTTTTAAGAGCTGCGGCAAAAGGATATGACTATGCAGCCCAAAACCCTGAAGGTGCGGCAAACATACTTCTTAGCAACGCACCGGAGCTGGATAGTGCCCTGGTTATTGAAAGCCAGAAATGGTTAAGCCCAAAATACAAGGATGATGCGCCTGTATGGGGGCTGCAGAAGAAAGAAGTGTGGGAAGAGTATACAAAGTGGCTTTATGACAGAAAGCTTATAGATGAAATGCTTGATGTAGACAAAGCCTTCACCAATGATTTTTTACCTGAAAAATAATAGGATGTGAAATAATGGGACCAAAAATTGAAATTTCAAACCTTCATAAAAGTTTTTACAGGGACGGGGTTACCCTTGATGTCCTCAAGGATATAAACATGAAAGTTTACGACGGTGAATTTGTATCCGTTATAGGGCCCAGCGGATGCGGCAAAAGCACCATATTCAACATAATATGCAATTTAAGCTCGGGTTACACGGGGAATATATCAATAGACGGCGTCGACCTTAAAAGCAGTAAAAAAAGAATGGCTTATATGCATCAAAAGGATCTTTTAATGCCCTGGAAAAACTTGAAGGATAACATCTCCCTTCCCCTTGAAATACAGGGAATGGACAAAAAAGAAGCCTATGAAAAAATATACGAGATGCTGCCTGTATTTGGCCTGGAAGGATTTGAAAATGCCTATACCTTTGAGCTCTCAGGCGGAATGAAGCAAAGGGCAGCCTTGCTTCGTACTTTTCTCATAGACAGCGATATTATGCTGCTGGACGAACCATTTGGGGCCCTGGACGCCATAAACCGGGATAAAATGCAGTTATGGCTTTTGAGTATATGGGAAAAATTCAAGCGTTCGGTTCTTTTTATAACCCATAGCATAGATGAAGCCATTTTTCTGTCCGACAGGATATATGTCTTATCGGACAGGCCGGCAACAGTTAAACTCGGTCTTTCAATTGATATTGAAAGGCCGAGGAATAAAGGCCATATTACTTCGTCAAGGTTTAACGAATACAAGGCGCTGCTCTTTAATACCCTGGAATAGCCATATTAAAAATTTAAATTAATACCCTATAACTTTGGGGATACATTTTTATCCTCAATAGAATTCAAGAGCTTTTCATATAAATCCGGAAAGCTCTTTTTTAATATTAAGGGCCTCATATTGGAATCCACAAAGGCATGGCCTGTATAGCCGGTTGCTATAAGCTCATTGCTTTCATTATATACTTCATAGTTAAATGAAATTCTGACGCCCTTCATTTCGTTTATTGTGGTCTTCACTGTTAAGAGTTCATCAAATCTTGCAGGCTTTTTATGTAGGCAGCGGGTTTCCAATAAGGGGAATAACAGGCCGCTGTTTTCAAGGTCGCTGAACTGATAGCCTATATCCCTTAAAAATTCCGTCCTTCCCATGTCAAACCATACATAATAGTTGGCATGGTATACAATTCCCATTTTGTCGGTCTCAACATATCTCACTCTGAATTTATTTTCATTTACAAACATATATTTCACCCCTTTTAAAAAAAGTTGCTGTGCAACTTACCAAAGGGGGACCTATGTCCCCCTTTGGCGTAAAAATGTCTTAGCATTTTTACTGAGCACTCCCCCTTTACGGCAAGGGCGTCCCGTCCTTTATAATCCTCGTTTTTAATAAAATAGGAAAGAGAACTTTCCTATTTTATTAAAAAAAGCCTATGGGCGCTAGACCACATTGGCTTTACCGCTGAAAACAAGTCCCCTGTTAGTATCAAGAGTAATGAGTGTCCCTGACCTTATTATATCCGTTGCACCCTGGGCGCCGGATATAACCGGGATGCCCCTGCTTATGCATTCTATGGCTACATGGGACGTAAAACCGCCTTCCTCTGATACAATACCAAGAACCCTATCAAGCAGATATATATAATCCTTTTCAAGTTTTTTAACCACAAGTATATCGCCGTCGGCCAGCCGTTCCTCCGCGCTGCTTAAATCCTTTACAACAGCGGCGCTTCCATAAACGGAATTGCTGCCTATACCGGTACCTTTTACCAATATATCCCCTGCTATATGTACTTTAAGCATGTTGGTGGTTCTGGTAAATCCAACAGGAATTCCAGCTGCAATTACAAGAAGCTCGCCCTTTTTCACATATCCCGACTGCAGTGCCTTTTCGACCGACAGATCTATAAGCTCATCCGTAGATTCCATCTTTTCTGCAATAAGGGGGTAAACTCCCCAGAATATAGAAAGCTTTCTTGCTACCTGGTCATAGGGCGTTACTGCAATTATGGGGGATTTGGGCCTGTATTTCGAAACCATCCTTGCTGTGTGGCCGGTTTGTGTTGTTGCAAGTATTACGCTGGCACCTAATTCTGCAGCAGTGGTACATGCAGCATAGCTTATAGCACCCGGCACGCTGTCTATAATTGTTGGCCTTCTTTTTTCCAGCTCTTTATTGTATTGCAGCGACTCCTCAGTCCTCAATGCTATTTTTGCCATGGTTGTAACAGCTTCCAGCGGATATTTTCCGCCGGCAGTCTCACCGGACAGCATAATACAGTCGGTGCCGTCAAATATGGCATTTGCAACGTCAGAAGCTTCTGCCCTTGTAGGACGGGGATTTCTTATCATGGAATCCAGCATCTGTGTTGCCGTTATAACAGGCTTTGCCGCCTTGTTGCATTTTTCTATTATCATCTTCTGTACAAGAGGCACTTCTTCAACGGGTATTTCCACACCCAAATCACCTCTTGCCACCATTATTCCGTCTGAAAACTTTATTATTTCATCTATGTTTGAAACACCTTCGCGGTTTTCAATCTTTGATATTATGGAGATTTTATCTCCGCCGTTCTGCTCCAAAACACGCCTTATGGCAATGACATCGGCAGCCTTTCTTATAAAGGAAGCTGCTATTATATCTATTCCCTTGCTTATTCCAAAAAGAATATCATCAATATCCTTTTTAGTGAGAGAAGGAAGGTTTACCGATACTCCCGGCACATTTACTCCTTTGTGGTTTGATATACTTCCGCTGTTTAAAACAGTGCAATGTATCTCGGTTCCAACTATAGCATTTACTTTAAAACCTACAAGCCCGTCATCAATAAGTACAGTGTCGCCTATCTTTAAGTCCTTATGAACATTTTCATAGGAGAGACTGCATATGGTATCATCACCTTCCACCTCTCGGGTAGTGAATGTGAATTTTTGTCCCTCGATCAATTCCACTTTTCCGCCCTTGAAATTGCCGGTCCTTATTTCGGGACCCTTTGTGTCCAGCATTATGGACACAGGCTTATCCAGTCTATTCCTCAGTTTTGTTATTGAATCTATTCTTTTGCCATGCTCTTCATGATTTCCATGGGAAAAATTCAGCCTGGCACAGTTCATACCGCTTTGTATAAGCTGTTCCAGGATTTCTTGGCTTTCGCATGCTGGTCCTATTGTACATACAATCTTGGTTTTTCTCATATATCCTCCTATTTCGATAACACGCGGGCAAGCTTTAACAAATCGTGGTCTATATCCTTCTTCATCTTTAAAGCTTCATTTATATCTGCGTCTATGACATCATTTCCTTTAACCCCCACCACTCTGGAACCCTTTTCGTCATATAAAAGCTCCACAGCCCTTGCACCCAGCCTGGAGGCAAGGATTCTGTCAAAGGCAGTGGGGCTTCCGCCCCTCTGTATGTGACCTAAAATAGTCACCCTGGTATCCAGTCCGGTTATATTTTTTATTGCAGATGACAATTCATTGGCATGGCCTACGCCTTCGGCAATTATTATAATATTGTGGTGCTTTCCCCTAAGTTTGCCTTCAAGTATGGTTTTGCATACATCATCGACATTAAACTCAACCTCCGGAACTATTATGCTCTCACCGCCGCCGGCAATGCCGGCATAAAGAGCCAAATCTCCGCAATGCCTGCCCATGACCTCCACTATGCTTACCCTCTCATGGGAAGTTGATGTATCCCTTAGCTTATTGATGGCATCCAATACAGTATTTATGGCTGTGTCAAATCCAATGGTATAATCGGTGTAGGCCAGATCATTATCTATAGTTCCGGGAACTCCTACAGAAGGCAGGCCCTTTTCGCAAAGAGCACGGGCACCCATGAAGGAGCCGTCACCTCCTATTACCACCAATCCTTCTATGCCAAAGACCTTGATGATATTAACTGCCTTGTTGACGCCTTCCTCTGTCTTAAATTCTTCACATCTTGCAGTATGGAGGATTGTGCCTCCCCTCTGTATGATATCTGCGACAGAAGACCTGTCCATTTCAGATATTTCACCGTTTATGAGGCCATTATACCCTCTTCTTATTCCCATGACCTTCAGCCCTAAGTTTCGTCCCATTCTTACAACGGCCCTTATGGCCGCATTCATACCCGGTGCGTCTCCGCCGCTGGTTAATACACCAATAGTATTCATATATTACTCTCCTCTGGATTTAACAAATACGGTATTTTAAAAATCTGTACCTAACTGCTCTAAAATTACACATGCATCTTCCACTTCGGTTTCAGGGACCAGTACTTCAAATAGTCCATCTGCATTTTTATTTTTCCCAATCTGCCGTGTTTTTACAAGCACACCCTGTTCGCTTAGCATACCCTGTAATTTAGTTGCTCCATCTCTACTTTGTGCTACATATATAACAGTCCACATATATCAGGGCCCCCCATGGTAATTTAATAAGTGTCGCACCTAATTAAAATATTTCCTTAAGTATATAGTGCGCAAATCTCATCGATAACATTATGACTTGTTGGTATAGCTTTATATAGAAAGTATAAAATATTTTCCATTTTAAGTATTAATTTAAATATACCTTCCATCCAATACAATTGTAATAAATTTTATATACTTGTTCAAGGTGGATAGAAAAGTTTAACTAAAGTCAATCAACCCACCTTTACGCAGTCCTGACCCAGAATTTCATAGAGTTTACTGAGCAAGTCATCAGTTATTTCCACCCATAACTCTTTGTTTGCAACTTGCACGTTTTTTTTGCTGTTTGTGCCGTCTTCTAAAACCAGATATACCGGAGAAGGTCCCCTCATGGATGATAGTATAGGTTTAATTGTACTTATTATCTCGTTATATTTTTTTTGCGGTATCTTTAGATATAGTTTGCCAAGGCCGTTATATTTATCAAATTTTTTTAAAGGTTTTATTTCCTCGGCCAAAAGCTTGGGAGCTTCATCTTCCCTGATACTCAGCCTCCCTTTTATAAGAACCATATCATCTTCCTGTACAAGCTTGCTGTATTTTTCATATATCTTGGGGAAAATCAGCACTTCGATGGAACCGTACATGTCTTCCAAATTCACAAAGGCCATTACATTTCCGCTTCTTGTAGCCTTTATTTTTGTAGAAGCTAATATGCCGCCCATGGTTACGATTTTATTATCCAGCTCGCTATGTTTTCCCGGTACGTTTATTTCATCGTCCGAGTGGTCATCAAAAATCTCTGAGGTGTTTATTGTTGTATGTGTTTCAAGCTCATTGCTGTATTCTGACAGAGGATGTCCGCTCAGATACAATCCCGTCATTTCTTTTTCCATGGTAAGCAGGTATCTTTTATCGAATTCCTTTATGTTTGGCAATATGTCCTTTGTGGCTTCCGCCTTGCTGCCTGCCATGTCAAAGAGGCTTATCTGTCCGTCCAGATTTCTCTTTCTATCTCCGGATATGCCCTCCATAACCTGCTCAAATACCGATAAAAGCTGTGACCTGTAGCTTCCTAGTGAATCAAAGGCTCCTGCCTTTATAAGGCTTTCCACCGCTCTTTTATTCAGTTCTCCGTCCTTTACCTTCTGGCAGAAGTCAGTAAAGCTTACGAAGAAGCCTTTTTGTTTTCTGGCTTTTATTATAGCAATTATGCCCGACTTGCCTACATTTTTAATTGCAGCAAGACCAAACCTTATCTTACCGCTGCTTACGGTAAAGGTTACATTACTTTCATTTATATCCGGAGGCAGCACTTCAATGCCCATCTTCTTGCAGGTTTCTATATAAAAGGCGATTTTATCATTGCTACCCATAACGCTGGTCAGCGTGGCAGCAAAGAATTCCACCGGATAGTATCTTTTAAGATAGGCTGTCTGATATCCGACCACAGCATAAGCCGCTGCGTGGGACTTGTTGACATTTGTTTCAATAAGGCTCTTTATCCTTATCTCTCCGTATTTCTGCGGAGTATCGGACTATCTCATTACCCATCATTACAGGGTATAGGGCACTCGTGGAGAGAATATTATTCTGGCTGTTCATCTCTCTAGTCTCTGAACCTTCGTCCGTACTTTCATGCCATTCTGGACGCTTGGCTGCGGGTTTACCAATCCTCAAACTTTTTACTAATCTTAGGCATTACCCCTTGTCACTGTGTCTGTCACCAGCACAGGATAGTATTTGAGGCTCTAAGGTTTTTCCTGCAATTCACCCTATTTTCTTTACGAATTACTTCGTAAAGGCACTCATTATATCTAACCATTTGTTATGTTTGCGTTGTAAATATATAGTAGATTCACCATATAAATAGTTATATAAGCCGAACAACTCACATTTGCATTAACTCTGCATTCTTTTATTTCTTTAGTTTTTGTATTTGCTAATATATAGTGGCTTATATTCATCTTTTTTACTATCTGAATAAGAAAATTTTCCGTAGCTAATAATTGAAAACAATATGAAGGTATACGTATTTTTTTATCTGTCCAACTACTTTATGATAACTTGAATGCTTACTTAAAACAATACTTCCGTCACCATCAAAGTACCCTCTTATAAAATGCCTGATTAAGGATTCTTCTATATTAGGCAGATTAGATACAGTTAATGATTTATTAGGATACAAACCTATTCTTCTTAAGTCATCAGCCATTTGTTTTGACGAGAAATTTAATACATGCCCAACCTGTGAATTTTTAAAGCCGCCTTTTTTACTTATTCGTATTTCTCCATCGTATTCTATTTCGTCGGCAACCTTCTGTATTAATTCTCTATCTTTTAGCTGAAGCACAATATTATTAAAATGTTCATCTCCTACATAACCATCTGCGTAAATCAACCCTAAAATATACGCTTTTCTTTCAGTATCAATCTTATTAAAGTAATTTTCATTCAATCTGTATCTGTTCAGTCGCTTTGTGTTGATGTTCGCTTCTTTTAGTACCCTTGATATTGATCTCTCAGATACGTTTAATAAATCTGATAATCCTTTGAATTCTATTTTTCTATTCTTATAATAGTTTTCAATTATTCTTTTCTTATCAAGTTCAAGTAGTTTGTTATATGGTAACTTATCATTTATCACTGTTTCACCACCTATACATACTACTTTCATTATGATATACATAGATGGTGTTAATCATTCAATTTATGGTTAGTTTTCGAATGCATAACTTGCAAAGTCCATCATCTGGTCGAATATTTCATCAGCAGCCTTCTCGTTTATACCATTGCATATTGCTCCAGGAACAATTATGTTTCCTTCTTCATCAGATATCCCATGGATGAAGTTCTTTCGCTCCTCTTCCATGACCTTGTGCTTTTTCTTGGACATTACTCTTCTTACAAGGTCGCTTCGTCCTAATGAGTATCCGCCTAAATCCCTTACTATTTGCATTACCTGTTCTTGATAAACCATGCAACCATAAGTAACGTCAAGTATAGGTTTCAGTTCAGGAGTAAGATACTTTATTTTGTCGGGATTTCTTTTGTTTTCGATATATCGCGGTATTTCTGCCATGGGACCCGGCCTGTACAGGCTTATTCCGGCTATTATATCTTCAAAGCAGTCAGGCTTTAATTCCTTCATGAACTGTGTCATGCCTGAGGATTCAAGCTGGAACATACCCTGAGTGCTGCCATCGCTTATCATTTTATATACTTCCGGGTCGTCATAGGTTATCCTGTCAATGTCCAGTTCAATGCCTTTATCCTGCTTGATAAGGTCTAAGGTATCTCTTATAACTGTCAGGGTGCGCAACCCTAAGAAATCCATCTTCAGCATTCCCAGTTCTTCCAATGTACCCATTGGGAATTGGGTTACAATTGTGTCTTCATTTTTTGAGAGAGGTACATATTCGTCAATGGGCGCCGCCGCTATTACAACCCCTGCCGCATGGGTGGAGCTGTGCCTTGGAAGGCCTTCCAGCGTCCTTGAAATATCAATCAGCGTCTTTACCCTCTCATCCTCATTATAAGCTTTCATTAGCTCATGATTCATTGTCAAAGCCTTGTCTATAGTCATGCCCGGCTCAAATGGTATCATCTTTGCAATTACGTCCACTTCAGCGTAGGAGTAATTCAGTCCCCTTCCAACGTCCCTTATGGCTGCCCTTGCCGCCATGGTGCCAAAAGTGATTATCTGGGCTACCCTGTCTTTCCCGTATTTTTCTACCACATAATCGATAACCTCCTGGCGCCTTTCATAGCAGAAATCCGAATCAATATCAGGCATTGAAATACGGGATGGATTAAGAAATCTTTCAAAGATAAGATTATATTTAATGGGGTCTATTCTCGTTATACCCAAACAGTAGGCAACAAGGCTGCCTGCCGCGGAGCCCCTGCCGGGACCGGTTATTATGCCGTTATCCCTTGCGTATCTCATGAAATCCCATACTATAAGGAAATAATCCACATAGCCCATTTTAGTAATAACCTCAAGCTCGTAATCAAGCCTTTGCCTCAATTGATCGGTTATGTCTTCATATCGCTCAGTCAAACCTTTAAGGCAAAGCTTCTTTAAATAATCTTCCGGGATAATGTTTTCAGGCACATCGTATTTGGGAAGATGAGTCTTGCCAAACTCCAGCTCAACATTGCACTTTTTTACAATTTCAAGGGTATTTGTAAGTGCCTCTGGCACATAACCGAATAGGTCATACATCTCTTCGGGGGATTTTAAGTAAAACTCCTGTGTCTGAAATTTCATTCTGTCCTCATCGTCAATGGTCTTGCCCGTCTGAATGCACAGGAGTACTTCGTGAGCTTTGGCATCCTCACGGTTTATGTAATGTATGTCGTTGGTGCATACCAAAGGTATATCAAGCTTCTTTGACAGCTTTATAAGCTCCTCATTGACGGTTTTCTGTTCCTCAATGCCATGGTCCTGAAGCTCTAAGTAAAAATCATCTTTGAATACTCCCTTGTAGAACAAGGCTGTTTCTTCGGCTTTTTTCATGTCACCTTCCATGATACTTGTTTGTATTTCTCCCGCCAAGCAGGCGCTTAGAACAATCAAGCCTTCAGAATATTCCTGAATAGTTTGGTGGTCAATTCTGGGCTTATAATAGAAACCGTCAATGAATCCCTTGGATACTAGCTTTATTAAATTTTTATATCCCTTCATGTCTTTTGCAAGAAGCACAAGATGATAGTAATCACTGTCTATATTGGGCTCCTTATCGTACAATGTCCTTTTAGCTACATAAACTTCACAGCCTAGTATAGGCTTTATCCCCTGCTCTACGGCTTCCTTATAGAAGTCGATTATGCCGTAGGCGGCTCCATGATCTGTTATGGCAATGGAGTCCATCTTAAGCTCTTTGACTCTTTCAATAAGCTTCTTTATTCTGGCTGAGCCGTCTAAAAGGCTGTATTCCGTATGGACATGAAGGTGGGCAAATTGTCTCATCCCTTCACCTCCTTGAATGACACATGTATTTTATTTATTATTATAACATAACTTTGAGCATCAATTTCAAAGAAGCGGCAAGCGAGTTTTTAGGTAAGGTGACATTCCTAAAGGAATGTCACCAATTTATGGCGAGGGCGGCCGTTAAAATCAGAAAGATTTTCTGGCGGAAAAGCTCTTTGAAATTGATGCCCAATACGGAAAAATTAAAGTACCGGAAATCTAAATATCCCCGGTACTTTAATGATAATTGCTTATTTCCATATGAATTTATTAACCAAAAATCCTCCCTAACAAACCTTTTTTCTGATTCTTCTCCCTCCACTCGGATATTAATTCGTCCATTTTTTTGCCTCGTTCTTCCTCCATGAACTGCATTCTTTCCTTTAAATCCTGTATTTCAAATTTTATTTCCTGGTTTCCAAGCTCTACAGCTCTGTTAATTTCCTCAAAGAGGTCTTCCTTAAATCTGTCAATAGTCGCTAAATAGTTACCTTCATTGTTATTATTCAAAGCAATGACTGCCTCAGTGGTTGCAGCTGCTTCATCCCTTACTATTTCTGCTTTATGCAATATTTTTTTTATAGCCTTAAGGCTTAGATTTTCATTGCCTCTAAGCTCTTTTATAAATTTGAAGGTATTTATATCTGTCTGGGTGTATATCCTCTGGTTCATTTCATTTCTTCTATCAACAAGTTCCAGCTCTTTTTGCCAGTATCTTAAATTATGTATTTCTTCATTTAGAATTGCTGCAACTTCCCCAATAGAGTATTCCTTTTCGGACATCTCAATCATATCTATCCTCCCTTTTTTTTCCAATTATTATAGATTTATTCTACAATTATGGCCGGATTCCTCCTGCCATCTCATATTTTTTTTAAATTTCATTAAAAAACTTACAGAAAATACAAAAAGTAAAGACACTGAAAAATAAAACTTTTTCAGTGTCTTTACAATATGCACCCTTATTTAACTTCCTGTCTTCCTGTTCCATCTGTGTTTATTCTGTAAAGCAATTCATCCTGGGCGCCTATATAGTATATATAATTGCCCACAATGTTTATGAATATTGGCCTGTCGCTGCTTACCTCCGCCTTGCTTGTTCCGTCGGTCTTTACCTTGTAAAGCTGTCCATCAAGGGAATTATTGCTGTAATAAATAGTATCTCCCTCAACGTTCAATGATAAAGTAGAGTCGCTGACTACCAGCTGTCTTCCTGTACCATCGGTTTTTATCCTGTATATCCTGCTGTTATCCGATATATTTCTGTAGTATATATAATCACCTGTCACATTAATAGCTCCGGCAGAATCACTGCCTAGCTTAATTTTCCCTGTACCGTCAGTATTAATCCTGTAGATATTTTTCTCTGCGTCACCGCTTACATAATATATATGCCCATCGACAACATTTAACTCGGATGCACTGCCGCTGTCAAGCTTTGTTCTTCCAGTACCGTCGGTTTTTATTTTATAAATGCTATTGCTATCAAGGCCATTGCTGTAATATATCCATTCGCCTACAACATTTATATAAAGAGCCATATCAGCACTTAAGGGTTGCCTCCCCGCACCGTCCTTGTAAACTTTATAAAGCTTGCCCTGGTCGGATAAATTAAAATAGTATATCCAGCCATCATCCATAATATTTATAAACATGGGAGTATCGTTTTCTAAAAATATCTTCTTGCCGGTACCGCTTGCATTCACAACACCAAAGCTATTGTTGGCGTAATAAATTTTTGCCCCGTTAGTGGCAGCAATCCCGCCGCCTGTTATATTCCCCGGGGAGTTACCCCTGAAATTGTTGAAATAAAGGTTCTCTAAGACGGAATAAGGAACTGCTCCCTCTCCGCCAAGAGCCGTCACAGACTTTATTTCTCCAAGTTTGGCTTTAATAATATCCTTTATAACTCCGGACATGTTTTTATCCGCCAATATTATTGGGGATGATGTGCTTGGTGCCAGTGCCGAGCCTGCAAGGGCATCAGGGAAATTTAACCCCGTAGTGATATATGGATTATCGAAATTCAAATCCGCCATAAACCTGTTTATTATGGCTGCATTGGTTTCATATCTGTCTTTTCCGCTTATTCTTTCGGCACCCGGCAGGCTGTACAGCACAGCATCACTTAAAACTCCGGTGCCTCCGATAATATAGGTCTTTTGGATCCCTGCAGCCATTATAAAGGAACTTACATCGGCTGTAACCGCGGCCTTAGGTGACAGAATAATGGGTATTCCCTTGTCAGCCGCAATTGGAGCTATGGACAGGGCATCGGGAAAATCGGCTCCTGTAGCTACTGCCGCTTCAGTATTCAATCCGAATTGGGCCTTCATATAATTTGCCACGGCTATGGAAGTCTGATATCTGTCATTACCTGATAACCTGGTGACTGTAATACCCTTTTGTGTCAATCTTGTTTCCACTGCTGCGGATACAACTCCGGTACCGCCGATTATATATATATTTTTTGCACCAAGCCTAATTATTTCACTTTCAATGTCACCTCTCAGCTGCCACTTTTCCGAAAGAAGTATGGGCGCATCCAGCTTTCTTGCCAGAGGTGCGGCACAAAGAGCATCTGGAAAATCCTCTCCTGTCGCCAGAACGACGTTTATTGAACTTTCCCATCCTGCCTGTGATATTTTAATGGATGTACCGTATCTGTCAGACCCGGCCAGCCTTTCCGACACTGCTGCCATTGCCTTCTCAGGTACCATAATTGATGCGGCTGCAACAACAGCTGCCAGCATTATCGTATATATAGAACGCATTATATTACTCTTCCTATTCAATATATCTCCTCCTTTAGATTCGCCTGCCACTGATTGTAAAGAGCTCCTCGCTTCTTTACAATTAGTGGCACACAGTCCATATATCCAATAGCTTAAGCTCCTGGATATCCTTGTTAAAGCTTGTCTTAGGCATATATACTATAATAACTTGAATGAAAGGAAGATTATATAATAACATATTTCCTCGTCTGTAATTATAAGGAAGTGGAAAGGGTACAAACATTGTTTGTACTTCTGGGGGAAATAGACCTGACAACGGTATTTTCGTTGTCAGGTCTTATATTTCATGTGTATATGAAAATTAAATAAACAAGTAGTTGTGTGTACATTAAAAATGCATTGAAAAAAGCATAAAGACCGTGTGTATTGAGTGTATCTGATTGCTAAGAGCGACAAGTGGGTTGATATGGAAAAGTGACACTCATAAGTTAGCGGCATCCTTTAGGAGTGTCACCTTACATTAGCTGAATGTCACCGACGTATGGCGAGCGCGGCCGTTAAAATCAGAAAGATTTTCCGGCCGGAAAGATCTTTGCAATCAGATACAGAAGTCACAGGTACTAGGTCTTGAAGCGCATTCGAGTGCATTTGTCGGTAGATTAATATGATGAGCGAACCATTGCGAAGTGACTGTAGAGACTGTTAACGAAGCGTAAGAAAGCTGCACTATTGTTTGAGCCGAAGGCGAGTTATAGTGCAGCATATATTTCATGTGTACATTGACATGCAGGAGAAAATAGAGTAAAGACCGTGTGTCTGTTAACGAAGGTCAGGAAAGCATAAGTCATTGTTTGAGCGAAGCGAGTTATGACTTATGCCCTGGCCAAGTTCCACAGACACTAGGTCTTGAAGCGCATTCGAGTGCATTGTCAATGTATACGTAAGTTAAAGCTTCTTTATATATTCGCTGGTGATTATGTTTACATTTGGGTCTGTGTTGGTGTTTGTATAGTATTTCAATGAGTAGGATATTTCATTTTGATATCCCCTGATAAAATGGCCCGGGTCATTGAAATTGGCAAAATACTCAAAGGCTGCAATTCTCTTTTCCAGGTTTGTTTTAATAACTGTGGGTTCAGCAGGAATCCAGCCATATTCAGGAAGATAAAACTCTGCCCATGCATGGCCGTACTGACCTGCTTCGTCCATATTACTCTGGTTTTCAACCTCCACCCAGTAACCTGTTACCACTCTTGCAGGTATGCCTAAGGATCTTAGCATGGCCACAAACAAATCGGCGAAATCCTCGCATACACCTTTTTTTGTATTGAGAGCATTCAAAGCTCCCTTGTTTGCTTCTGAAAAATCATAATCGATATTTGTATTTACAAATTCAAAAATATTCCTGGCGATAATATACGGATTTTTTTCACCCTTTGCCAGCTCCAGAGCCTTCTTTTTAATGGCGGCATTGTCGCTTTCAATCTTATCCTCGGAGGCCGTATATTTAGCATAGCCCTCGAAACCGGAGTAATTTCCCGCTGTTTTTGAAAGGTCGGCATTATACTTTATTCCCGCATTCTTGAACCTTCGTGTTATTTGGTAATCCAATTTTTGTTTTCCGTCCAGTGAATTAAGCTTTATAACAGCCTTTTTACTGCCATAGCTGTCAGTTACTATCTGCACATTTTTCCCCGTAACCTCCATGCTTTCTTCCCGCTGATATGGTGAAGAGTTCAATGTGCCCAAATCTATTTCAAAGGTTATGTCGCTGATAGCAAAATTACTGTCATTGGAAAGAGTGACAACTCCGCCGTATTCAAAGCTCCCCTCGTCTATCAGGATATGCTCCTGTGCCGTATCCTGACTGACATCAAGGAGTATATCCATAGTTACTTTGGATATAACCCCTTCTCCGCCGATGACAACTACATCGTTTTCATTTGGAATGCTGTTCAGTATGAAATCCCTGGTCCCCGAACCCGGATTTCTGTCAGTAAGCAACACGGGAGAAGCGGTTTTAGGTGCCAGGGCCGAAGCTGATAATGCGTCGGGGAAGTCACTCCCTGTAGCAACATAAACTTTATCCCATTTAAAATCGCCGATGAATTTATTTATAATTGCAATATTTGTTTCGTACCTGTCATTTCCCCATAATCGCTCGGGATTGTATCTTGCAAGCTGCGTCATCACGCTGCCGTTTATTACTCCCGTTCCGCCAACGACATAGGCTTTTCCAAAACCGGAGTTTGAAAGATAACTCATGGTTTCATCCGGAACCTTGTCCTTAGGCGTCAGTATTATAGGCAGCGTCTTTATGGCTGCTGCAGGTGCAATTGATAAAGCATCAGGAAAATCCTCTCCTGTTGCTATGACAACCTCAGTGCTACCTTGTATTCTTTTTGCGATTTCCAGTGAAGTTTGATATCTGTCGCTGCCGGAAACTCTTTCTGTTTTAATTCCTAAAAGCTCCACCTGCTTTTTCACATCATCGGATATAACTCCCGTGCCTCCGATTATGTATACATCCTTTGCACCCAGCCTGGCAAGCTCATCGGATACCTTAGGTTCCAGAACATTTTTCCCTGTCAATAGTATTGGCGCATCAAGAATTCTTGCAAGGGGGGCAGCACATAATGCATCGGGGAAATCCTCTCCTGTGGCTAAAACAGCATAAGAAGACTTGTCCCAACCTTGTTTGGAAACTTCTACTGCTGTTTGATATCTGTCGTTTCCTGCAATCCTGTTAGAAACAGGTGCAGCTTGGACACTTATTTGATATCCCGTTGTTAAAAGTGCCGCAGCAACAATTGCCGCGCAAATTATTTTCTTAAAATTAAGCATAGAATTCAACCCTTTTAGTTATTTTTTCATAATCTTTGATGACATAATTGCTTTTGAGCATAACTCACCATTGCTGTCATACATATTTACGTCAACTTTAGCAAAATTACGCCCTGAATCTATGACTCTTGCATGAATCGAAATAACGCTGTCTATCTGAACCGGCTTCATATAATAAACATTGAAGCTGTCCACAAATATATTTACATGGTTCTTCTGCCTCAATGCAACCATGCAGGTGGTGGACATAAGCATGGTAAGAGAATTCATGCTGGCTATGCCCATGGGGTCGTACATTTCAGGCATAATACGTCCGGCAAAGCGTACACCATCCACAATATATTCATAAGAGAAATTCCTTATAATCATATCTTCAAAGGTTTCACCGACATGAGGCTGGCGTGTGGCGTGCTGAAGAGCACGGAGCACGTCTCCCCTGCTTATGATACCAATGAGGGTTTTGTTATCAACAACAGGAACGATCTCAAGACTGTCCCATACCATTACGTTGGCGGCATAGGCAATGGATGTCTTTTCATTTACCGTTACCGGATCCTTAGTCATTATTTTTGATAACAGGTCATCATCCTTTACGTAATTGCTTAAATCCTTTGTAGTAATAACACCTACCAGTTTATCTTTATCATCCAGTACGGGGAACTTGCTGAAGCCCGTCCTAGCCATGACATCCTTCCACTCCTTTACGGTATCGTTGGCATGAAGGTATACCGGATTGATTCTCATGACATCTTCCACAAGTATTATGTCCTTCTTTATAAGCCTTTCGGATATTGCTCTGTTTATCATGGTAGCTATGGTAAAGGTATCGTAAGAAGATGATATTATAGGAAGCTGTTTTTCGTTAGCCAGCTTCTTAATTTCATCGGAACAGCCGAAACCTCCTGTGATTAGGACAGCACAACCCTGCTCCAGTGCCAGCTTGAATGCTTCCTCCCTGTTTCCCACGATGACCAGATTGCCGGGTGATACATATTTTTTCATAGCATCCACCGTCATGGCGCCTATTATAAATTTGTTGAGGGGTTTATACAGGCCGTCTTTTCCGCCAAGAACTATACCGTCCACTATGTTTACAACTTCCGAATATGTAAGGGTCTCTATATCTTTTTTCTCCATCTTTTCTATCCTGACGGTACCCACTCTAGGCACGGTACTGACAAAACCCACATTCTCAGCCTCTTTAATAGCCCTGTAGGCAGTACCCTCACTCACATTGAGCTCGCTCGCAATGGATCTAACCGAAACCTTTGATCCTACTTCTAAATCCCGTATGTACCTGATAATCTCTTCATGTTTTGTCATGCTATCACCTCTTTTTCTAATGTTAGTGGACACTTTCCCTCTTTTAGAGTAATCCCCTGGGGTAGCCGGGGGAAGCGTCCCTATTTTCTCAAATTATTTTTCTCTAAGTTCATCAGCAAACTGTTCTATTTTCCTTAATCTATGGTTTACTCCTGATTTGCCTACTGGTGGATCCAGCATCTCACCCAGCTCTTTCAGTGATGAGTCGGGATTGTTAAGCCTTGCCTCGGCTACCTGTCTTAAACCTACAGGCAATTTCTTTAGTCCTATGGTATCTCTTATATACTTGATGCATTCCAGCTGCCTCACTGCTGCATTTACGGTCTTGTTCAAATTGGCTGTCTCACAGTTTACCAGGCGGTTTACATTGTTTCTCATTTCCTTGTAGATCCTTACGTTTTCAAGGTTTAACAGTGATTTATGGGCACCTATTATATTCAACAAGTCCACTATTTGCTCGCCTTCTTTTAAATAAACCACATAACTGTTCTTCCTTTGAATAACCTTGGAATTCAGCTCAAAGCTGTTAATTAGATTTGAAAGATCTATGGCATGTTCTTCAGTATGGTTTACAAACTCCAGATGGTATGTCTTTTCAGGATTTGTCACCGAGCCCCCTCCTAAAAAAGTACCCCTGATATATGCCCTTTTACAGCAATCCTTCTCAATTAAAGACTTTTTTATTCCGTAAATTATGGATATTCCCGAGGAATTATCTGCAAGCACTCCGCTTTCCTGTAGTATCTTTACCGATCCTCTATCATTTGTAACAACCAGCATGTATATATTGTTCTTTTTTAATTGCTTGTTTCTTTTTATTAGAACGTCAGGATTTATGCCAAAACAATTTTTAAGAAGTGAAAATATCCTTCTGGCAATTGCCGGATTTTCAGTAGTTATCCTAAAGCCTATGTTGTGATTTCCGTTTATACTTATGGTACCGCAAACCTTAATCAAAGCCGATAGTTCTGCTACCTGGCAGCATTTGTCCTGGCCGGCAATCCTGCATATCTCATTTTTTGCAACCTGTGAAAAGGACATATTTCCCCTCCTTGCCTCATCGACTGTTTAACCTCTCGTTTAGATAATAATATTCTATCATCCTCTTTTTATCACTTGAGAGCTTTCTTTCAAGTATTATTTTCATGATTAACTCTGCCAGCTTCCTTGAATTATGGCGGAGAAGATTTTTATATATATAGACAAGATTATCAACTACAACCTCTATGCCCTTTTCCTTTATTTTGTCTATATCGGCAGGTACTTCCCGTGCACCGTCTTTAGTGTATTTGCCTCGAAGCCAGGAGGGTATGCTGCCGTTATTTATAATGGTGCAGTCGATTATTCTTTTTTTGCTGTACTTTTGTATTGTATCTATATGGTCGCAGACGGTAAATCCCGTAGTCTCCCCCGGCTGAGTCATTATGTTCGATATATATATTTTTATGGCATTTGATTTTTCAATATGCTTTACTATATCATCCACCAATAAATTGGGTATTATGCTGGTATATAAACTGCCCGGTCCTAAAATAACAGCATCAGCCTCATCTATTGCATTAATAGCTTCAGACAATGGCATGGCACCATCCGGCTTTAAAAAAACTCTTTTTATTGGAACATCCTTATTTTGTTCCCTCTTAGAGATGTTGCTTTCTCCCTCAATGATAACACCGTTTTCCAGTTCGGCAAAAAGTCTTACGTTAGCCAGAGTTACAGGGAGAACCTTCCCGGTTACTGCTAAAACATCACTCATTTTTTTAATGGCTACTTCGAAATTTTCTGAAATGCCGTCCATGGCTGCAATAAATAAATTTCCGAAGCTTTGGCCCTTTAGCATTCCATCGTTAAACCTATACTGTAAAAGCTCTTCCATTACAGGCTCAGTATCCGCAAGAGCTAAAAGGCAGTTTCTTATGTCTCCCGGAGGCAGAATACCTAAAGTTTCCCTCAAGACACCCGAACCGCCGCCGTCGTCTGCAACAGTTACTATTGCTGTTATATTCGATGTATAATGTTTAATTCCTCTAAGCATGGTGGAAAGCCCTGTGCCCCCGCCAATTGCTACTATCTTAGGCCCATTTATTAGAAGCCTCTTTTCATAAACCAAATCGCTGAGTTTGCTAATATCTACAGATGGACCTAGACCTGCATGATTTATAAGTTCAAATAAAGAATTCATTATCCTTTTGATAGCAAAAGCAATAATTAAAATTCCTGTAATAATTGCTGTAATTAAAAGCAGGATATTGAAGTAGCTGTTAAAAATTAATCCTCCAATACCAAAACTCATGGCTGCAATCCCGACTGTACCTAGGGCTATCCATCGTTTAACCTTTATCCCCGGTTTGAGCCAGTTTAATATATTCATCTTTTTGACTCCTCTATATCCTCTGAAATATCTCTGTGATCGATAATTACCCTGTGACCGTTTTTCTTCAGTGCCTCATATACATTATTGGCAATGACTACGGACCTGTGCCTTCCGCCTGTACATCCAAAAGATATCACCAGGTGTGACTTGCCTTCCTTGATATAATATGGTATTAAAAACTCGGCCATGTCCACCACTTTATCCAAAAACTCTCTTGTTTCAGGCCACCTCATTACATATTCCTTTACGGGCTCATCCTTTCCCGACTGCCTTTTTAAAACCTCCACGTAATAGGGGTTTGAAAGAAACCTTACGTCAAATACCAAATCCGAATCCAGGGGTATACCGTATTTGAAGCCAAAGGACACAACGGATACTATTATCCCTTCAAACTTCTGTCCCTCTACAAATATATGTATGATTTCTTCTTTTAGCTGCCTGGGTGTAAGATTTGATGTATCAATTATATTATCTGCTTTTGATTTTAATTCCGTAAGTTTTATCCGCTCTTCATTAATACCGTCAAGAATCCTTCCGTCAGGAGCCAACGGATGGCTTCTTCTGGATTCCTTGAACCTTTTTATCAGCACGTCATCGGAGGAATCCAGAAACAAAATTTCGTAATTGAAGTTTTCCATTTTAAGCTGGTTCAAGCTCTCGAATATATCATCAAAAAAGCTTCCGCCTCTGATATCTATAACCAGTGCTACTCTGTCAATCTTACCCTGTGTCTGAAAGCAAAGGTCTGCAAACTTAGGCAGGAGGGCAGGAGGCAAATTGTCCACGCAAAAAAATCCTAAATCTTCTAAACTTTTCATGGCTTGGCTTTTTCCGGCGCCTGATAAGCCTGTAACTATGACAAACCTCATAATATCACTCCCAGTCTTTTACGGCATTTATTATTCTATCAACAGGAAGGCCGGCCTCTTGCGCAGTTTGGATGCCTTTTGTAAAATTGCCTATATCCCTTGGATTGTGGGCATCACTGTTAATTACGAAATTCACTCCCTGTTTCATGGCTGCTTTTACATATTCCACAGTTAAAAATCCATGGCTTGAATTTATCTCAAGGGCAGTACCCGATTTGGCCGCTGCTTCGGCCAACTCAACGGTGTCAATTGTTATATTAAGCCCCGGATGAGTTATTATATCTATATGATGCTTGTTTATTGCGTTAATCATGGCTCTTGTATTATTAAGCCTGGCTTTTCTGTGAACTGAAGGAGATATCTTTGCCCATAGGTTATCAAAATACAATCCTTTGGCATCTCTTATACTTTTTGGTATGACAGCAGTATGATATCCCATAAGAAGTATATCCAGATATTTTTTATCCTCTTCCCTTATATCAATATCTCCGTCCATGCTCGTAAGGTTTGCCTCTACGCCTAAAAGCACCTTTATTCCGGTTACCTTTTTATTAATAACATCTATTTCTTCCCGCATCTCTTTAAAACTACTATGCTTAACACCGTAGGAAAAATGACCGGGACCATGGTCAGATATGCAAATTTCCTTCAAACCTTTCTCCACAGCCGCCTCTACGTTCTCCATTATATTTCCTTTTCCGTGGCTGTAAACAGTATGAGTATGATAATCCGCATAAAGCTTTATCATAAGCTATTTCTCCTTACAATCATTTTAATTATACCATAATAAATATTAACAAATGTTTAATTTTAGCAAGCACTAGGTTTTTATGCAAAATTCCCGAATATTTATAGGTTTCCTAAAAGCTTTTTTATTTATGATGGCTAAAAATACAAAAAAAGTTGCTGCTCAACTTACCAAAGGTGACCTATGTCCCCTTTTGAAGCACCGCCTACTTAACGGCAAGGACGCCCCGTCCTTTGCAATCCTCACTTTTTGTATAATAGGAAAGAAAACCTTCTTAATTATACAAAAAAGACACATTTGTGTCTTTTGTATTTATTCTTCCCCTACTATCTTTACTTCGGGCTCCAGCATTACGTCGAATTTTTCATAAACCTCGTTTTTTACAATTTCAATTAAATTTAAAATATCCCTTGCTGTGGCATTTCCTACATTTACAATAAATCCCGAATGCATATCGGATACCATGGCATCCCCTGCTTTAGCCCCTTTAAGGCCTGCATCCTCTATCAATTTAGCTGCAAAATGTCCCTCCGGTCTTTTAAAGGTGCTGCCTGCACTGGGAAGGTGAAGGGGCTGCCTTTCCTTTCTGCGCTTTGTGAGGGTGTCTATCCTTTCCTTTATCTCTTTAAAATTACCCGGCTCCAAAAGAAACCTGACTCTTAAAACGGTATAGCCCTTTGTGCTTATAACGCTGGTTCTGTATCCCAACTGGAGCTCATCCCTGTTAAGAGTTATTATGTTGTAATTATCGTCAATGACATCAACAGAATGTATGACATCCTTTATCTCTCCGTTATACGCTCCGGCGTTCATCGCTGCAGCACCGCCCACTGTACCCGGAATGCCGCTGGCAAATTCCAGGCCTTTTAGACTCTCCTTCATGGCTGTTTTGGATACTACAGACAAAAGTGCACCGGCTTCGGCTATAATTATATTTTTATCCGTATATATTTTGCTGAAATTATCGTATATTTTAAGTACAACCCCTCTGATGCCCTTGTCTTTTACGATAAGATTGGTGCCGTTGCCCATTACAAAAACAGGGCAGCCGCTCTCATTGCAAAGCTTGAGCACATCCTTTATCTGCAGCTCGGTTACAGGAGATATAAAAATATCCGCCGGTCCTCCTACTTTAAAGGATGTATGATTTTTCATGGGTTCATCTATTTTAATATTGTTTTCACCAACAATGATAAAGAGCCTTTCAATAATATCGCATTTCTTCACTGGACCACATCTCCTTTAGATATCTACAATTATTCTAATCCATATGTACGTATAATATTACATATATAAAAGGAATATATACATTAATTTATTTTTTATGCAATAATTACAGTATAGATAGTAATAAAATATTGTGCAAGCCTACAAAAAAAAGGCAATATTTATATTAATTTCCGTGAAAATATCCATAAACTGCTTGGGCACTTTTTTTGTTCATTCCCGGTGCCTGTAAAAGCTCATCCGCATTGGCTTCTTTTATTTTATCAATGCTCCCGAAATGCTTAATCAGAGCTTTCTTTCTTATACTTCCTATACCATTGATTTCATCCAGCACGGATTTGTTCATACCTTTATCCCTAAGGCTTCTGTGATAGTTGATGGCAAACCTGTGGACCTCATCCTGTATTCTTGTCACCAGCCTGAAAGCCTCACTGTGGGTGTCCATTTTTATTTCCTGACTGTTATATATAAGGCCTCTGGTTCTGTGCCTGTCATCCTTAACCATTCCGCATACTGGAATGTCAAGGTTCAAGCCCTTTACCACCTCAAGGGCGCTGTTGACATGGCCTTCACCGCCGTCAATCAGTATAAGGTCGGGCATGTTGGAGAACTTTCCGTCGGCTCCATCAGATATACCCTTGTTCCTGTCTATCTCTTCTAGCCCATGCTTAAAGCGGCGGCTTAGCATTTCCATCATGCTGGCATAATCATTAGGCCCTTTTACCGTTTTTATCCTGAAGCGCCTGTATTCCCTGTTCTGAGGCTTTCCATCTACGAATACCACCATGGAACCGACGGGGTCTGTGCCCTGGATATTTGATATATCAAAGGCCTCAATGCGCCTTGGTATAAAGTCCAGTTCAAGTATATCCGACAGCTCTTCTATGGCACCCTCAGAAGCCTTTTTATCCCTTAATATCCTCTCGCTGAAGTTTTGAAGTGTTATAAGTGCATTCTTTGAGGCTAAATCCACCAGGTCTTTTTTCTCACCTTTTTGGGGGATTTTTATATATACCTTAGAGCCTCTCTTGCTGGTCAGCCAGGATTCTATTATGTTTATTTCATCTATTTCCTCTTGAAGCAGTATTTCTCTGGGAATAAAGCCTTCCCCCATGTAGAATTGTTTTATGAAACCCGTCAATATTTCCTTTGTAGATGTATCCAATGTATCCGTAAGTATAAAATGCTCTCTTCCTATGAGCTTTCCTCCCCTTATGAAAAATACCTGCATACAGGTTTTGTCCTCTCCCTGGGCGAAGGCTATTACGTCTTCATCTTCCATGGCTGAAGATAATACCTTCTGTTTCTCCTGTATTTGTCTTATTGCGGCAATTTTATCCCTGTAATCCGCTGCCCTCTCGTATTCCATGTTTTCAGCCGAAGCATTCATTTTCTTTTCCAATTCGGATATCAGTTCATCATGGCTTCCTGATAAAAAAAGGCAGATATCTTTCATCATGTTTCTGTATTCCTGTATATTTACATTACCCTGACAGGGTGCCAGGCATCTTCCTATATGAAAATTAAGGCAGGGCCTCTCTTTTGTATTTTTACCCATGACCCTGCTGCATGTCCTTATGGGAAAGAGCTTTTTAATTATCTCAATAGTTTCCCGTACTGCAAAGGCTCCGGAATAGGGTCCGAAGTACCTGGCCTTGTCCCTTTCAATTTTCCTGATCATTACTACCCGAGGGTAATCCTCATTCATGGTAACCTTTATATAGGGATAGTGTTTGTCATCCTTTAAAAGTACGTTATATTTCGGTTTGTGAGTCTTTATTAAATTGCACTCCAAAATAAGGGCTTCCAGTTCCGAATCCGTAACTATATACTCAAACTCCTCTATGTTGTCCACCATAGCCTTAACTTTGGCACCGTGGCCCCTGGAGTTCTGAAAGTACTGCCTGACCCTGTTCTTTAATGATACAGCCTTCCCAATGTATATTATCTGCCCATATTCATCCTTCATTATATAAACTCCCGGCTTATCGGGAAGATTTTTAAGCTGCTCCTCCAAATTAAACATAGTCCCTCTCCTTAATTACCCCGTATCAGTTGATGCATACTTTCTTCGCGTTTCATTCTCCAGTAAGTTCTAAGGCTTACAGCTTGAAAATCCAGGAATTTTCGATAACTCGCTGACGCTCAGACAATCGAAAATTCCTGGATTTTCGTCGCTGTTTCGCCAAGAACTTATACCGGAGAATTCAAATTGCTTATTCAGTATGCACCAACTGATACTTAGAATTACACACTAACTAACTTCAAAAATCAGCAAAGTCCCTAAGTTATTTAATCAAGCACCTTCTGAGAAAAAATCATAATCATTCACGCTTATTTTATTATAATTCCACGATACTGCTAAACATCTTATAGCTCTACATCAATTAATACGTTACTTCTTAGGCGATTTCACCAAGAATTTTTACTTTGCTAAATATTCTCTGATGACTTCGCGGGCAACGGAGGCGGCTTTGATACCGCCGGATTCGCCGTTTTCAACGATAACGGCGAGAGCGATTTTAGGGTCATCAGCCGGGGCGAAAGCTATGAACCAGGAATGAGCAGGCTGATTGGGCCCCACCTCTGCGGTGCCCGTCTTGCCGGCTACCTCTATTCCCGATATTTTTGCACTTTGCCCGGTGCCTTTTTTAACTACATCTATCATCATGGCTTTGACTTTTTCTGCCGTTTCTTTTTCTATAGGTTTTAACAAAACAGAAGGCTTGGTGGTGTTCAAAATCCAACCATAGGGGTCTGCTATGGCTTTTACTAAAAAAGGCTTCATAACCACGCCTTCGTTAGCATATGCTGCTGCCACCAGCATCATCTGAAAAGGCGTGGCAGTTACCTCGAATTGGCCAATAGCGCTTTGAGCGAGGCTGTCCTCCCTGGTTCTGTCTATATCGGGGTACTTGCTGACTGCCACAGGCAAATCAAAATCTATTCTCTTATTAAAACCAAAATCCTCAGCACCCGATTTCATATCATCAAATCCCAGCTCAACGCCTATTTGCCCGAAGGTTACGTTGCAGGAATACGCAAGGGCATCATGAATATTGATTTCTCCGTGCTTATTATTGTTGAAATCACTTAAAAGGTAGTTATCAAATCTGTAATTACCTTCACATATGTAAATCTTGGATTCAATGTCATCAATAGTCTCCAAAGCCTTTCCGGCAACAACAGTTTTAAAAGTTGAACCGGGAGGATACAAGCCAGGCTGCAGCGCTCTGTTTAAAAAATATCCCTGCTCAGTCTCCTTAGATATTATATCCCAGTCTTTGTCTATGGTTAAGGGGTTGAATACGGGTTTCGAAGTCATGCACAGCACTTCTCCTGTTTTGGGATCCATGGCTATAACCGCTCCTCTGTTGTTACCAAGAGCGTCATATGCCTTCTTTTGAAGATCTGAATCTATGGTAAGTAAAAGGCCGTTTCCCTTTCTGTCACCCTTTGACATAATATCCCTTATAAATCTTATGGGATTGAGTATTCCTGCATCTAAAAGCTCGTTGGCATAATATCTTTCAATACCCGATGTGCCGTATACGCTGCTGTAATAGCCTATAACGGGGGCATAAGGATATTCAAAGCCTTTTCTGTAGGCTCTTTTTTGTGTGCCATCCTCCGCCCTTACGCTGTCGGCAATCAAGGTCATATCCCTGTCATATATGCTTCCTCTTAAAACATCATTTTCCCTGTCTCGGTTTCGCCTGTTATATTGACTTGTCAGTATGCTCTCTCCATCAACAATTTCAAAATAGCTCAGGTATCCTATGAGCAGCAGGAAGGCAAAGGAGAAGGCTATAAGGACCTTTATTATTTTTTTTCTGATTTTATCGTCATCCATTATGCCCACTCCTTCACTTGGTATTTTCCGATATCTTTTGAAGTATACCTAAAGCTATGAAATTTATAACAAAGGAGCTCCCCCCGTAACTCATTAAAGGCAAGGTGATTCCTGTCAATGGGATGAGCTTTATTACTCCTCCTATTATTACAAAAACCTGAGCACCTATCATGGTCGAAATACCTACCGCAACTAAGCGGGTGAAATTATCCTCAGAATAAATAGCTGTCCTCATGCCTCTGTATACCAAAAGAAAATAGGCAATTATTACGGCAAATCCGCCTAAAAGTCCGAACTCCTCACATACTATGGCAAATATAAAATCCGTATGGACCTCAGGTATGTACTTGGGATATCCCAGATTAAGCCCTGTTCCCATAAGTCCTCCCCAGGCGATGGCAAAGAGAGACTGTACTACCTGATATCCGGCTCCGTTTGGGTCCTTCCAGGGGTTAATCCAGATATTCACCCTGTTTCTTACATGAGAGAAGACAAAATAGCTTCCTGCACCGCCAATTAAGAAAAGCACCACTGCCGACAATACGTATTTTATTTTAGGTGTGGCAATATACACCATGGTTATGGATATACCGAAGAATATAAGGGCGGAGCCCAAATCCTTCTGAAGCACCAAAAAAATAAGGGAAACGAGTACTGCTGCGGCAGGCATGATAAGGCCTTTTCTGTCCTTAAAATCATGCAGCTCAGATGCCAGATACAATATTAAAAAAACCTTGGAAAACTCCGAAGGCTGAAAGCCTATAAAGCCTAAGTTTATCCAGTTTTTTGAACCTCTGATATCTGAGCCGAAAACTTGAGTTAAGACCAGCAGGCCAATGGCAGCTGCAAGATAGTAATATTTAAAGTCTTTAATGCCTTCCATGTCAGGAAAAAGCACAACGATGAGTATAAATACCGCTACTCCTACCGTCAGCCAGGTAATCTGCCTTATTGCATAATAAGGGTTGATTCTGTATAGCATCACCAATCCCATTTCAGCCAAAAAGGCGGCCAGAACGAATAGATATTTGTCTCCGTCAGGAAAATACCTGCTTATTATAAAATGACCGTAGCCAATGAGTACAACAGAAAAAATCCCTATCAAATAGGCAATACTATCGTTATTATAAAGCCCAATAATAGAGAATGCTATAATTCCTATGCCATAAACCAGACTTAATATTCTTTTTTCTTCCTTACGGTTATCTATAGAAGCCATAAAACAATCTCCTTGAGCATTCCCTATCCAATGACTTTGAATATGACCCCGCCTATGTTGATAAGATCATCATTTTTCACCACTGTGGGTTTTTCCACCTTTATACTATTCAGGAAGGTACCGTTGGTACTGTTCATATCCTTAAGTATATAATAATTGTTTTTAAGAAAAATCCTCGCATGATAATTCGAAACGTACTTGCAATCCAATACTATGTTGTTGTCGGGAGTTCTGCCTATATTGGTTACCGAATGAAGGGGATAAACAGCTCCTATGGGTATGGGACAGTCATCACCTATATCTATCACCTCAATGCCTGCAGAAACCGATGCCTTAATTTTGTTGCCCTTCAAATCGCTGTACATAACCTTGATGACTTTGTATAAGAATATGTAAATCATTCCCAAAAGTACAAATCTCATTATCCAGATTATAAGCTTGTTTAGCATTGTACCACCTCTGGATTTTTATTCTTTTATCTATATATTATATCCCGAAAATTACGAAGTAATTTTCATATCAAATGAATTCATTCTGAATTCATTATACCACGAATTTTATTATGTAAAATTATTAGTCAATGAATCTTCCATTTATTATACCATATATTGTAAATCCAAATATAACATTTGAGGAAATAGAAAAACGGGATGCATTTTTTATACATCCCATGTAATTTATAGTATTTTCCTCAAAAACTCCCCTGTGTATGATGAAGGGTTTTTTGCCACTTCCTCGGGAGTTCCTTTGGCAACGATGGTACCGCCTCTGTCTCCCCCGTCAGGGCCCAAATCGATTATATAATCAGCGCTTTTTATGACATCCAGGTTGTGCTCAATGACAACAACGGTATTTCCTGCGTCCACCAGCCTCTGCATGATGGAAATAAGCCTGCTGACGTCGTCCACATGAAGCCCTGTTGTAGGTTCATCCAGTATATACATAGTCCTGCCGGTGCTCCGTTTTGACAGCTCCGTTGCCAGCTTCACCCTCTGTGCTTCACCGCCGGATAGCTGAGTTGAAGGTTGACCAAGTCTTATATAGGAAAGGCCCACATCCTTCAACGTCTCTATCTTGGATTTTATTCTGGGGATATTCTCAAAATACTCCAATGCTTCTTCTACAGTCATATCCAGCACATCGGCGATATTTTTGCCCTTGTACTTTACCTCCAGTGTTTCCCTGTTGTACCTTTTGCCCTTGCATACTTCACAGGGCACGTATACATCTGGTAAAAACTGCATCTCTATTTTAATTATGCCGTCTCCGCTGCAGGCTTCGCATCTCCCGCCTTTAACGTTGAAGCTGAACCTTCCAGGCTTGTATCCCTTCATTTTTGCCTCGTTAGTTTCCGAGAATATCTGCCTGATTAAATCAAACACTCCGGTATAAGTGGCAGGATTGGACCTTGGAGTCCTGCCGATAGGAGACTGGTCAATATCTATAACCTTATCAAGGTATTCTATGCCATTGATTTTTTCATGGGCTCCGGGACGGGCTTTGCTGCCGTTCAGCCTGTGGGATAATGCTTTTTGAAGTATCTCATTTACCAGAGTACTTTTTCCCGAACCTGAAACTCCCGTTACGCAGGTAAATACCCCAAGGGGGAAGGCAGCGCTTATCTTTTTAAGATTGTTTTCGTTTGCTTTGATAACTTCCACCCATTTTCCGTTTGGCTTTCTTCTTTCGGATGGAGTTATAATTGCCTTTTTCCCGCTTAAATATTGTCCGGTTATGGACTCGTCACAGCTTTTTATTACTTCCAATGGCCCTGCAGCTACAACCCTGCCTCCATGCTCGCCGGCTCCCGGCCCTATATCAACGATATAGTCGGCAGACAGCATTGTATCTTCATCATGCTCTACTACAATCAGGGTATTGCCTGTATCCGTCAAATGCCTTAATGACTTTAAAAGCTTTTCGTTGTCCTTTTGATGGAGTCCTATGCTGGGTTCATCCAGAATATAAAGGACTCCAACAAGGCCTGAGCCTATCTGGGTCGCCAGGCGTATTCTCTGAGATTCGCCGCCGGATAAAGTACCGGAAGACCTGGATAAGTTCAGGTAATCCAAACCTACGTTGGATAAAAAAGTAAGCCGGGCATTTATTTCTTTAAGTATCTGGTTTGATATAATTTGTTCCTTTTCGGTAAGCACAAGGCCTTTAAAAAATTCTATTTCTTCTTTTATTGAAAGGTCAACCAGCTTGTGTATGGGAAGGCCTCCTACAGTAACAGAGCGGCTCTCCTTTTTAAGGCGGGCCCCGTGGCACTCTGGGCACTCTTTGATGCTCATATAACTTTCTATTTCTGCCTTGATATAATCCGATGAGGTCTCCCTGTACCTTCTCTTTAAATTATTTACCACACCTTCAAAGGGAAACATCATTTCACCGTGCCCATATTCCCTTGAATAGGATACTTTAATTTTTTCCCCCTTTGTTCCGTATAGCAAAATATCCTTAATTTTGGAAGGCAAGTCTTTCATCGGTGTATCCATGCTGAATTTATAGTGCTTTGCCAGTCCTTCCACTATATTATAAGTCCAGGTATCTTCGCTGAAGGTTTTCCATGGGTCGACAGCGCCTTCATTTAAGGATTTGTTCTCATCTGGAATTATCAGATCGGGGTCCATTTCCATCAACGTACCCAAACCGTCACACTTAGGGCATTTTCCAAAGGGATTGTTAAAGGAAAACATCCTGGGAGCCAGTTCTTCTATGCTTATATTGCAATCGGGGCAGGCATATTTTTCACTGAAAAGTATTTCTTCCTTATCTGTTACATCCACGATTACAAAGCCTTCTCCTAACTTCATGGCTGTTTCCAAAGAATCTGTAAGCCTTCTTTGTACTCCCGGCTTTATTATTATCCTGTCTACAATAACCTCTATATTATGCTTTATATTCTTTTCAAGCTTTATTTCTTCGCTTAAATCCATTACCTCACCGTCAATGCGTACGCGAACAAAACCATTCTTTTTTATGCCTTCGAGGATTTTCGCATGCTCGCCTTTTCTTCCGCGGATTATAGGCGCCAAAATCTGTATTCTTGTACCTTCTTCAAATCTTGATATCTTGTCGGTAATCTGATCTAAGGTCTGTTGAGTTATAGGCTTTCCGCATTCGGGGCAATGGGGAATTCCTATCCTTGCATAAAGCAGCCTGAAATAATCGTAAATTTCCGTAACAGTTCCCACCGTTGAGCGGGGATTCCTGTTTGTAGTCTTCTGGTCTATGGATATGGCGGGAGAAAGACCTTCTATGTAATCCACATCCGGCTTGTCCATTTGACCCAAAAATTGACGGGCATAAGAAGATAAGGATTCTACATATCTTCTTTGGCCTTCGGCATAAATTGTATCAAAGGCCAAGGAGGATTTCCCAGAGCCTGATAATCCAGTAAATACAATAAATTTATCCCTTGGTATTTCAATATCCACATTTTTTAAATTATGTTCTCTTGCACCTTTTATTATTATAGTATCCTTAGACATTTGTTCACCTTCCTGAAGCGTAAAAATAAATCCCTTAGTATATAATAAACTTGTACAAAGTGTAAGTCTAATTTATATTATTCCATTTTTTATAAAGGACTAACAATTATAGAAATTTTTGTTATATTCCGTGTTTAAGCTTAAGCTCAAACACCACATCTCTAATTTCAGCTGCCCTTTCGAACTGCAAATCCTTGGCCGCCTCCTTCATTTCCTTTTCCAGCCTTGCAATCATCTGCTTTATATCATCCTTCTTCATCTTTCCTATATTATCCACGCTGTATTGTCCTTTTTCCTCGGCAGCGGTAGTAGCTTCTATAACGCTGAATACAGGCTTTACTATAGTCTTTGGAGTGATCCCGTTTCTTTTGTTATATTCTACCTGTATCTTACGGCGCCTGTTGGTTTCATCTATTGCCCTTTTCATTGAGTCCGTCAGAGTGTCACCATACATAACTACTTTGCTCTCTGTATTCCTTGCCGCCCTTCCTATGGTCTGTACCAGTGAGGTCTCCGACCTTAAAAAGCCTTCCTTATCCGCATCAAGTATGGCAACCAATGCCACCTCAGGCATATCGAGCCCTTCTCTTAAAAGATTTATTCCAACGAGGACGTCAAAGGCACCCAACCTCAAATCCCTTATAATTTTCATCCTCTCGATGGTTTCTATATCCGAATGAAGGTATTTTACCTTAATGCCCACATCCTTGAAATAATCCGTCAAATCTTCAGCCATCTTCTTTGTAAGTGTGGTGACCAGCACACGGAATCCTTTTGCCACTACGGAATTTATTTCTCCGATAAGGTTATCTATCTGACCTTTTACCGGCCGCACCTCTATCTCAGGATCTATGATGCCGGTGGGACGAATTACCTGCTCCGCCACATTGGTTGAATGGTCATATTCATAAACACTAGGAGTGGCACTTACAAAAATTATCTGGTTTATCTTCTTTTCGAATTCCTCAAACTTCAATGGCCGGTTATCGTAAGCGCAAGGCAGACGAAAGCCGTATTCCACCAGTGAGTCCTTCCGGGATTTATCTCCGGCATACATGCCTCTTAACTGAGGCAAAGTAACGTGGGACTCATCTATTACAAGAAGAAAATCTTCGGGGAAATAATCTATCAAGGTGTGGGGCGGTGTTCCCGGTGCTCTTCCGTCCATATGTCTTGAATAGTTTTCTATTCCAGAACAATAGCCTACTTCCTTTATCATTTCCAAATCATATTTTGTTCTTTGCTCCAGCCTTTGGGCTTCTAAAAGCCTCTCCTGACCTTTTAAAAATTTAAGCCTGTCTTCAAGCTCTGCTTCTATGTCAATTATGGCTCTTTCCAGTCTTTCTCTTGAAGAAGCAAAGTGGGAGGCAGGGAAAATAGATATGTGCTTTCTTTCTCCTAAAATTTCTCCCGTTAAAACGTCAATCTCCGTTATCCTCTCTATTTCATCACCGAAGAGCTCTACTCTGACGGCTTTTTCCGACTGGGAGGCAGGGAATATCTCCACTACGTCGCCTCTGACCCTGAAGGTACCTCTCACAAAATTTATATCATTGCGTTCATATTGTATGTCAACAAGCTTCTTTAATATCTCGTCCCTTTCCTTCAACATCCCTGTCCTTAAGGACAGAGTCAGAGAACTATATTCTTCCGGGTCTCCCAAACCGTATATGCAGGATACGCTTGCAACAATTATTACATCTCTTCTCTCAAAGAGGGCAGACGTGGCCGAGTGCCTCAATTTATCAATCTCATCGTTAATGGAGGCATCCTTTTCAATATATGTATCGGTCTGAGGAACATAAGCTTCAGGCTGATAATAATCGTAATAGCTTACGAAGTATTCCACTGCATTATTAGGAAATATCTCCTTAAATTCACTGCAAAGCTGTGCTGCTAGAGTCTTATTATGGGCTATTACAAGGGTGGGTTTTTGTACCCTTTCAATTATATTGGCCAGGGTGAATGTCTTTCCCGAACCTGTAACACCCAAAAGGGTCTGAAATTTTTGATTTTCAATTATTCCGGCGCTAAGCTTGTTTATAGCTGCAGGCTGATCGCCCTGAGGCTTGAACTGCGAAATTATTTTAAATTCTCCCAAAGGAACCACCTCTTTTAAAAACATGAACACTTGTTCGCATAATTTATTATAGTATTACAATTTATGTATGTCAATGATAATGGAAGACAAAAGCAGCCTATAGTGAAATGAAATTATTGTATTAATTTACATTTTCATGTATAATAATGAATGTATAAATCCTATTTCACTTATTTTTTAAATCCCCCAATATACTTTATAATTATAGTTATGCATAATTGTAAAGTATACCCCTATTATTCTATTTTATAAGGCAGCCCTACTGCCTTACTTTTTTTGCCTTCCTGTCTTTTTTAACTCTTTTTAAACTCTTGCATATATTAAATATAAAAGAATACCAGGAAGGATTGTATTTTATGCCTGACATTGTCAACGGCTCGGATTACAGCACCGGTTGGAGACCTATACACAGGTCGGATGAAAATCATGAAAATCATGAGAAAATAAAATCGGAGCTGGACAGCAAAATTAAAGTACTTACTGAAAAAATTGAAAAAATGAATGGCGAATATCCCGAAAAAGTAAACGCTGTTGCAAAGGCAGCAGCTGTCATGAGAGAGCAGTTAAACAGCCGTATCTCAGAGCTTCAAAATATTATTGATAAAAAAGATGAAGAAATTGGAAAATTATCATCAGAAAATGCGCGGATTAATGAAATCAATAAAATGCTTGAGGATAAGTGTCGAGGCCTAATGGAGCAATTGCTGGACGAAAATAGCAAAGATGAAGGTATTTTGGAACCCATTATTAAAAAATTTGCCAATAAAAACTCACACCAAAATGAACATATGCATAGTATGGATTAGGATAAGAGTCTACATTCACTATTTATCGTGGTAATAGTATGTAAGGAGGGAAATGAATAATGGGAGAGCTCAGAACGAAGCCAGAACCGCAGCAGCTCGACATTTTTGTCAAAAGAATACTGGCCAAATATTTTGGACCCAACACACAGATTTTATTCCAGGAAGGTATAGACCCTAGAACCGGTAATCCTAATGGAAAGAAAGAACCGGTGGTTCTATTTATCGATAACGCAGGAGATGCTTTTCAGTTTCCGGTGCAGTGTGTATCGGAATTAATATTGAGTATTGTTGATTGTCCGACAAATACAATAATTTGCAACTCTAAGTCAAGAATTTCAATAACTTTCAAGGTATTCCTGCTGGTTAAATTCCAGGGAGTTACTGCACCCAGTCTCATCGTTCTGCCGGATGATATCGGAACAAGGGTAATGACAGAAGTCGACTTGACTCAGCCTCAAAATCAGAGTAACTGTATTCCTAGAGAAACACTTCAAATAATAGGAGATAATTTTGTATACACATCTGATATCCCGCTGAGCAAGTTTGACGGATGCATAACTAAAGAGCAGATGAGTGACTGTTCATTGCAGTCTCATGTATTGTTAAGATGTATGACTTGGGATGTAGACGTTGATGGTGTAGGCAATAACGGAACAGGAACACCTCCGGTTCCGGCAACAACAATTTCACTTTGCATTGCAGAAGACATACTAGATAAAATCGGTATCGATCAGGATATATTCATTACAGCAATTCCCGAAGATTTCTTCTGCCCCAAACCTAAAGATTGTGATCCGGATTGCTAAAATTAAAAGCCCAGTAAAATGGGCTTTTAAAATTTCTCATAATAAATAATTGGAGGAAAAAGAATGGAAAAGACAAGAGTACTTATAGCAAGCCCCATTTGCCAGGATCCGATAATTCTAAAAGAATACTTGCTGTCCATGTTGAATATTGATACTTCGGATTTGGAAACTGAATTTTTATTCATTGATGACAATACAATGCAAATATCCAAGGAACTGTTAAAGAAATTTAAAGCAGACCGATGTGTTACAGATATAATAGATGCCGAAAACAGACAGGAGTATATACGCACAGACATGACCCACAAGTGGAACAACGTACTTATAGAAAAGGTTGCACACTATCGCAACATAATACTTTCAGCAGCCCGGGAAAAAAATTACGATTTTCTATTTATGGTGGACTCAGACCTCCTTCTTCACCCTGATACTCTAAAGCACCTGATCTCTTTGAATAAAGACATAATATCGGAAATCTTCTGGACTAAATGGGCACCGGGAGGTATGGAATACCCTCAGGTATGGCTCTATGATCACAATACCCTTCATGAAATTGAAAGAGGTAAATTTTTATCAGAGTCAGAGATAAAGTCAAGAACAAATAAGTTCATGAATAAGCTAAAAATACCCGGAGTATACAAGGTAGGCGGCTTAGGCGCCTGCACACTTATATCCCAAAAAGTCCTAAGAAGCACGATATCCTATGATAACCTTCCAAACATCAGCTTCCAGGGAGAAGACAGGCATTTTTGCATAAGAGCTGCGGCATTGGGTTTCGAATTATATGTGGACACTCATTATCCTGCATATCATATTTATAGAAGAAAAAATCTTGATAATGTTGAAAAATTCAAAGTAAAGTGCGGATACAGCATAATGAATATTTAAAAGAGTCTCAAAACCTGAGACTCAGCTACATAATATTGAAACTACAGTATCTGGAAACTCTTTTATTATGTCTTACATCTTATACCCTTTGAATATACCAGGTATCCTCCTATATTATCTGAAAATTTCTTTCTTTCATTTTCATCCAGCTCATTCAAGAACTGTATGATTCTTTTTTTTAGTACGCCTCCTCCGGTTATAAAGATAAGAAAATTTATAGAATCTAAAAATGCATTATCATATTCTTTCTGCAGTTTCATATCTGATTCTTTGAAAATATACTCCATTGTTTCTACAGGGAACTCCTGCCCATAAGGCCATACGCCATTCTTTTCTGCGCTCCATTTTCCAACCCTATAAAAAAAGCTGTTTATATTAGGATTAAATGTGTGGACCTCCGGGGCAATTCTGGAAAATTCCTTAAATATTTTAATTTGCTCTTTTTGAGTAAAATGTTCCATAACTCCTGCATTCCATACTATATCAAAAGAATTATCCGCAAAGGGAAGTTCATCTTTTAAATTTATATTATAAAATTCTGCCTTAACACCGCATTTATCAAAATAATTTTTGCTTATATCAAGGGCTTTTTGTGAAAAGTCAATAAGCGTTACAGACGCTCCGTCAAGGGCCAGGCGCAGAGAAATTCTGCCGCTGCCGCTGCCTGCCTCGAGTATCTTCTTACCCTTCAATTCTCCAATCTCTTCTTTCAAAACCATATATATCTCTTCACTTATTTCATCCCACTCCTGGAACTCCCACTTTTCCCATAATTCATCCCATATAATGCTCTCCATATCCACAAATATCAGCTCCCTTTTTTTCTGAGCTTAAAATTGAAATGATGCATATTTGTTAATTGATAATCTTCTACTTCAAACCCGACATCATTGAATATTTCCAACAATTCATTTTTGTTAAACACATATATATGACAATCCTTCGTAGGAATGTTTTTTTCAGCGGAGGGCATATCCTTATAGTCTTTATAATACTCTGTAATTTTCCCATACCACTCTGCATCCGGTGTACTCAGGTAAAATACTCCGTCATCTGAAAGACTTTCTCTTATTTTTATCAATGTGGGTATTACATTGAAGTTAAAATGCTCTATGACCTCTGTCAAAAATATAATATCAAACCTGCACTCCCATGGAAGGGTATCCGTTTCAGCGTTGCATATTTTAAAATTCAAATTATATTTTTCTATTATATCTTTGCTTAAATAGGAGTCCAAGAAATCAATTCCATATATATCGCTTCCATATATTTTTTGCGCAATAATCAGCAATGTACCGTATCCACACCCTATATCAAGGCATTTATCTATTTTCCTTTTATCCTTTTCCTCATACATCCACTTCGATATACTATCCCAATAGTCTCTTTCTTCCTGCATATAAAATTTCCTGTAATGCAAATTTTCACATGAGTCCACTATTTCAGATTGTACCGATATTATTAGTTGAGATAGTTCTGTATAATCGGAATTAACAGTCATAATAAACACCCCCCTTTAAATTAAAACTGTTACTTTTTTAGTTTATTCTCAAAATATTTTCTATTAAAGTCTATTCTTGGATCATCGGGTATATATTGGGCAGCAAGCTCATTATGCCTGGAGGCAAGCTCATGTTCCCCTAATCTATCGTAACATACGCAAAGCTGTAAATGAGGAAGCCACGTCCAACAGGAATGATTCATCTGGCCCCAGCTTTCTTTTGGTTTTTCCAACTCTGATGCAAGTTTATACCAGAAAATTGCTTCTCTGTACTTGCTTAAGTTTAAGAAATAATATCCCAGGCGGCAGCAAAATTCTGCCCTGGGGCTGTCATATTCAAAGGATTTAAGAGTATACATCAATTCCCTGCTTCTATCTTTCAAATTATAATAGCAATCTGCAAGCTTACCACATGCTCCAATATTGTCCTCTACCCATCCCTGTCCGGTATTGAGAAATTTCTCATAAAATTCTGCCGCTTTATCAAATGTGCCGTGATCCCTCAATTCATTGGCATAATAATATAAATCCCTTGGTGAAAATTCTTCTCCCTTATTGAGCCTTTCCTCGTATATTTTTATATTTCTGTCAGACTCATGCTCAATACTTTCATGGATTACAGCAATATCAGAGTTTATAATATTGCCATAAACAGCAAGGTATTCATGGACAGCACCTATCCATTTAAAATGGCAGGCTCTCCTGACAAGCCGATTTCGCCTTAAGCTGGAAGTAACATTACCGTTTTTGTCATATGCCAGGTTATAATTCATTGTCACAGAATCCACTGATGAGTCCATGGCATTTTTCAATGCAATCAGCTTTTTCCTATCTTCATCATCAATTACATCGTCTGCATCCAGCCACAATATATACTCTTTTGTGGCCTTGGAAAAAGCATAATTCCTTGCAGCAGAAAAATCATTTATCCATTGAAAATCAAATATCTTATCCGTATATTTTAAAGCGATTTCTTTGGTTTTATCTCCAGAACCCGTATCGACGATGATTATTTCATCCACAGCTTCGTTTACAGAATCAAGGCAGCGTTTCAGAGTCTTTTCCTCATTCTTTACTATCATGCAAAGGCTTATGGTGACTTCTACTTTCCCAGTATGAAGCTTATTTGTAACGTCAAATCCCCATTTATCCATAATTTTTTTTCGGTTTTCAGTCAATAACTCATTAAGCTTTGCTTGCCCAAGTTTTTTGAATGTGGTATGGCCTATATGATGTATAAATGAATCCAGAGCAATTTTTAATTTATACCCTTTTTGAAGTACTCTATAGCACAAATCATCATCTTCATAATTTCCAATGCCAAACTGCTCATCAAAATTACCCACTTCATCGAGAATCTCTTTTTTAACCAGAAGACAAAACCCTATGAGGCGATTTACGGTCCTGTAGCAGCCAGCATTAATTTTGCAATATTGTTTTGCAAATTCATCAATTCCGGTAATATCCCTGTATGTTACGGGAATTTGCTGATAACCTGACACATAATTACTTACAGGTCCAACCATGCCATTTTTATAATCACTGTATAAAAGCCTCAACATGTTCTTAAGCCAGCCTTCAGTCACTAGAACATCATTATTTAAAAACAATATATTCTGTCCTTCGGCAACTTCTACGCCCTGGTTGCAGCCTTTAGCAAAACCCATATTTTCATTGTTATATACCGTTTTAATATCTCTTTGCCCTTTTAGATATTCAATAGTGCCGTCATCGGAATTATTATCAACAACTATTAACTCATATTCCTCCGGCGTATGCACTCTTATACTCTCTATGCATTGTTTTGTAACCTCAAGCCCGTTATAAGTCAGGATTATTATACTCGTCTTCATCTTAACCCCCAAAAGCCATTTTTATAGAATTAAAAATATGTATAGAGTATGTAGGAAGTCTTCATAAATTTTTTAGAAGACTTCCTTTCTTTATACTATTCTATTTGCAGTACATTCAATCGAATGTCTATTTTTACATAATCAAGGATGTTAATTCAGTTATTTCTTATGGGTCCTGTTGTTTTTGTCTATCATTACGGCCCTGTTGGTCCAGTTGGTCCAGTGTCACCTGTTGCCCCGGTTGCCCCGGTTGCCCCGGTTGCTCCAGTGTCACCTGTTGCTCCGGTTGCCCCGGTTGCTCCAGTATCACCTGTCGGTCCTGTTGCTCCGGTTGCTCCGGTGTCGCCGGTTGGTCCTGTCGGTCCGGTGTCACCTGTTGCCCCGGTTGCTCCTGTGTCGCCAGTCGGTCCTGTTGCTCCAGTTGCTCCAGTGTCGCCTGTTGGTCCTGTCGGTCCGGTGTCACCTGTTGCCCCGGTTGCTCCAGTGTCGCCTGTTGCTCCTGTTGCTCCTGTGTCGCCTGTTGCTCCGGTTGCTCCTGTGTCGCCTGTTGCTCCGGTTGCTCCTGTGTCGCCTGTTGCTCCGGTTGCTCCTGTGTCGCCTGTTGCTCCGGTTGCTCCTGTGTCGCCTGTTGCTCCGGTTGCTCCAGTGTCGCCGGTTGCTCCAGTGTCGCCGGTTGCCCCAGTTGCTCCGGTATCTCCGGTTGCCCCGGTTGCTCCGGTATCTCCTGTTGCTCCTGTATCACCTGTCGGTCCAGTTGCTCCTGTATCACCTGTTGCTCCAGTTGCTCCAGTGTCGCCTGTTGCTCCTGTTGCCCCGGTATCTCCTGTTGCTCCAGTTGCTCCTGTATCACCTGTTGCTCCTGTTGCCCCGGTATCTCCTGTTGCTCCTGTTGCTCCTGTTGCCCCGGTATCTCCTGTTGCTCCTGTTGCCCCGGTTGCTCCTGTTGCTCCTGTTGCTCCGGTTGCTCCGGTTGCTCCAGTTGCTCCTGTTGCTCCTGTTGCTCCGGTTGCTCCGGTTGCTCCTGTTGCTCCGGTTGCTCCGGTTGCTCCTGTTGCTCCGGTTGCCCCGGTTGCTCCAGTTGCTCCTGTTGCTCCGGTTGCCCCGGTTGCTCCAGTTGCTCCGGTTGCTCCAGTTGCTCCGGTTGCTCCAGTTGCTCCGGTTGCTCCGGTCGGCCCTACAATACTTTCAAAATCTATTTGGAGAAAAGGCGGCGTCGGAGTTCCATTGGCTGTAAACGCAATTATAGTATCGTTTATATCCTCTATACCGCGTATTTCAATTCCAAAATTAGGAGCCACTCCGAAGAACCATGCTCTTACAATTGGAGTAATGTCAATACTTATATAAGTTAGCAGGTCTGCATCCGTTATATTTCTGGAAATACCCGTCGGAGCCACTGCCGGTTGAGTATTCCATGTGACAGTCAATTCACTAAAATCATCAAGATTCCTGAATATGGTTGCCGGTTGTGGGCTAAGCTGGGCATCAGTCTTATCCTTTCTTCCTACGAAAAGATTTAGTGTTGCACTTACTATGGCAGTTAGCGGCGGTATTGCTGACAGATCAAATTTCAGAAGACTCCTGTAAGCATCAGGCAGTCCATCTTCCTGTAAATACTCACCGATAAACAGTACAGGTACAGACGCAAAATTAGTCGTAGGAAAAAATTCTGCTATATAGACATCATCGGTAGGATTGATATTAATTATCGGCATTTTCACCTCTCCTTTTTCGAGATTTGTCGGTTTTTATATTTTTTAGTCATCCTCTATTATACATATATGTTATTTGTAGAATCCTGCTACATATTTTTTATTTATTTTTCAAGTTGCAGCTGACTGCCTGCACTATGCTTTCATACCGACATTCCCATGTATGCTGCATCAACCAGTTATTTACTTCCTTTATATCAAACCGTACCGAATGTGAGAGATTATTGCCTACCTGCTGAATAAAGGACCTGTGGTCTTTTCCAATGGATACATAAGGTATATTCCTTGCCTCCGGTAAATTTGAAGATACTACGGGCTTACCAGCAGCCAGATATTCGTACATTTTTATGGGATTTGTTGCAAGGGTTATATCATTTATCTTAAAAGGTATTATGCATATGTCAGCATAATACAAATATCTTGGCAGATCATCATAAGGTATATGTCCCAGATGTTTTATATTGGTTATGAATCTGTTATCCACCCTTGGCGAGAATTCCACTCCTAATGTAACCAGTAATGCATGGGGGTAAGTCCGTGCAATTTTCTTTACTAGTTCATGGTCCACCCAGGATGCCCAGGCCCCTACATAGCATATGATAGGCCCGTTGTGGTTTGAGAATTCCTTTGGCTTCTCGGGAGTTTCATTTCTGAATTTCTGAAAATGCCTTATATCGCATCCATTTGGAATTAAATAATTGGGTTTGTAAGGATATTTTTTTTCAATCTGCCTTTTTAAAATGCCTGAGGTAGCCACCACCATATCGGCACGATTTACCATTATATCCAGATACAATGCCCAATGTGCGAAATCATCCAGATAATCGTATATGATAAAATCCGGTCGATATTGCTCCAAGAATATGCAAAGTTTAGACCAGGATACCCATATCAAAATCCTCTTGCCTTTTCTCTTTAAAGAAGGTATGGTATCGGTAATGAATTTTTTATTATCATGTACCAGATATAAATTTGGCTCAATAAGGGTATTACTTATATTTTCAGACTGCTTTAAACTGCAGAAATACACTTCAAATCCATGCCGGGCAAATTGCTCCATAAGCTGCTGAGGCCTTTGTTTCATCCAGTGCCAGTCGATGGTGGGCGGATAGATAATTACTGTATCCTTTGATAAATCATTCAAATCAGTGCTTATTTTACTGTTTCCTTTATCTTCTAAAGAATTTTCCTGGGATAACCTCTTAAATAAGGAAAGCGGAAGAAAGACATCTTTTATATCATTATATTGAGGCGGATACTCATTGAAATTAAAATTTCGTCTGCTCATAGTAACTCCCCTTTCATTTTTTAAAACATCATAAGTACCAATGCTTCAATTGTCAGTTCCTTACTTCATGATATGAGCAAAAAGGGGAAAGGTGATGAATATAAGCTACCTTCAAATTTGTTCTCTAAAGGAAAGCCATTTTATATGTCCAATGAAAATTGTATAAAAAAGATACATAAAAAAAATCATGCATAAAAAAGATTCTTCTGATCCGATTTATGCACGATTTAATGGTGCAGAATTTAATAAAATTTTCTTATCAACATCTTCACTTAGTTATAGCACATTTAAATATTGAGAATATTCCCCAATAAAAATACTCTTATTTTTTTCATATTCAGAACCGATAGTAACAATGCCTGAATCATGGATACACCATGGTTTACTTTGCTTCGGTATGACAACTTTATATCCTAATTTTCTGAACTCTAAACTCTGTGAAATATCATAAAAGTGCCAGCCATTAAATTTATCGCTTCTCCATGGTATATCATATTGAGTAATCATTAATAAACCGTCAATACATTTTACCTCTTCATATTCATTTTCTACTTCAGTAAATTTTAATATCTGCATTCTTCCGCTAGTATTGCCATACACTTTACCATATCTATACTGTGACTCCCACCATATCCCGTTGGAAGGTATGGTTTTTGATCCTGCTACTCCAATCATTCCTATATTATCATCGCTTTTAAAAATGCTGATAATATTTTTAACGAATTCCTTGTTGATAATAAATACATCCTGATGCATATATATTTTATATTTAGCATCCGATTCTTTCATTGCCTTATTATAAGAATCGGTTATTGATATACCGTCTTTAATATAAATATTTTCAACTTCATATTCTTCAGGGATTTCCATGCAATTTATATATTGCATAGCCTCTTCATATAATACTTCGTCATTTACACAGCAAATAAAACATATCTTTTTTTCATTATTCACATTTTTCCTCTCCTTGACTTTCCATATATTTTGCTTGCTAATATGCATGATATTTTTTCCGCAGCTCCATGGCATTGTCAAATAATCCATATTTACAGCATTCCAGCCATACAAGGGATATTATCTTTTCTCTTTCTATTATGTCATTCATGATCACAGCAACAATATCATCCATATATTTTTTATTATTAATCAACTCAATTACCTTCTCCATGCTTTCCTGTGTTTTTACTCCATTTTCTATCCTTCTTAGTAAAAACTTCAAATCCCTATTTGCATTCTTATCTTCTTTTATATTAGTTTCTGTCAGTGCCTTTGACAACGTATCTTCAACACCGGCTATATTTTTAGCTTTTATAATATATTGGTATGCCTCATATTGTGAAGTCAGATTTTTACCTGTCAGCTCATTTAACTGACTTATAAAATTCTCATCAGCCGCCGTTTTATATAATAAAGTCCAGAAACAAGCTAATATCTGATATCCGGTATCCTTAAACATTTTATCAATCTCGTTCAAAGTAAAAAATCTTAAATGCGTCCTGTCAAGTATTCCTGCTTCTTCATATGTCCAGTATCCATTTATCAGCCCTCTCAATACACTATAATGCATAATATTAGGAATGCTGGCCAGTACGCATCCTTCCGGCTTTATACATTTTTTAATATTTGTTAAAACGACCCATGGATTATTCAAATGCTCCAGGACATCCGCAAATATTATATAATCAAAAAAATTATCTGGATAATCCAATGGTTCATTTTCTATATCTCCTTTTTTGATTTCAGCAAAAGATTGAGCGATTTGTGCCGCTCCTATATTTAGTTCAATACCGTATATATCGGCATTTTTATATATATCCCTGATTTTAAGAAGTGTGCCACCACAGGCGCATCCTATTTCCAAAACATTAATTTTTTTATCTTTTGGAGTATCTATTAAATTAATAATTTCCTGCCTTACACCCGTTGAATACCTTAAATTAAACTTCCACTTTTCCTCGAATTTTTTTTCATTTTCAACTATAAGCTGATAATTGAAAATATTCGTATTAAAATGATAGATAAATGTATCCTTGCAAAGTACCAATGAATATCCCGCTATCCTTATTCTGAAAGAATAATCATCAGCCTCACAGATACCTGGTGTAAATCTTTCATCCAGCAAACCTACCTTATCGATAACTTCCTTTTTAATCAATAGGCAGAATCCATTAAGTCTAAGTTTTTCTTCCCACAAATCAGGGTTTGATCTATTATACTGCTCTGCAAAATCAGCTGCCTCATCAACATTTTTACAGGCTGCATCGATTACTTGATAATAGGGTCCACTATTTGTCACTGCACCAACGGCTCCATTTTTTTTCAAATTATATAGGCATGTTGTTAAATTATCCAGCCATCTTGGTGTAACTACAGTATCATTATCTAAAAGCAAAATATTATCTCCAGACGCAATTTTTATTCCATCATTAATCACCCTGCTAAATTTCATATTATCTTCATTAAATATTGTTACTATATCGTTTTGCTCCTTGAACCAACTTTTTGTGTCAATATTGGGCTTCTCACCAGCTACAATAATTTCATATTCCCCTGGATTTGTATATTTCCTGATACTTTCTATGCATAATTTAGTATAATCAAGCTTATCGTAAGCTAATATGATAATGCTAGTCTTCATATCATTTTTCCCTTCCTTATTTCATGAATTTAATTTAGCCTTATATATATTACTCATTATTTAAAAGAATGCTTATATTTACATGTGCCTTATACTCGAAAGGTATATGTTAATTCCAGGTTAATTTAAAAACAGGCATATCACAAATGGTATACCTGCTTATATACATATAATAATAATAATAAATTTAATTTCTATTTAAAATATCAGCCAGATTCATATCCTTTGCCAATTCGGAAGCAGTCCGCAGGGAGTCGAAGGTTCCGGCGTCTGTCCACCAATCCTTGAAAACATCATAATAAAGACAGCTGTTTTTTATATACCAGTTGTTTACGTCGGTTATCTCAAGCTCCCCTCTGCCGGAAGGCTTCAGTGTATTTACCGCTTCAAAAACCCAACTGTCATACATATAAATACCCGTCACGCAAAAATTGCTTTTAGGAAATTTAGGCTTTTCTTCTATACTCACTATTCTGTCTTTATTAAATTCAGCCACGCCAAATCTTTGAGGGTCTTTAACCTCATGGATTATTATCCTGGCACCGCAATCCTGAGATTTGAATTTTTCAACAAAATAGGCAATTGATTCATTGAAAATATTGTCACCCAGTATGACAACGCATTTGTCATTTCCTACAAAATTTCTGCATAATCCCAGAGCTTGTGCAATTCCCCCCGGCCTGTCCTGTATTCTATAAGTGAATTCAGCTCCTAAATCATATCCGCTGCCCAGCAAATTCACCACAGCACCCATATGCTCTTTGCCTGTTATAACGGCTATTTCTCTGATACCCGCCTCCTTTAGCTTTGAAACGGGATAATATATCATAGGATATCTCCCTATGGGAAGGAGATGCTTGTTTGTCACCTTTGTCAAAGGATAAAGCCTGGAACCGGTTCCGCCGGCTAATATTATGCCCTTCATAAAAATCCCTTCATTTCTGTATGGATTATATAATTCTGATTAATCAGCTATTCCGATACATAATATTCCTGCAAAAATTGAATGTGCCTTTTTTTAAACTATAATTATTTTATGAACAACATCTGCCTGTATTTGAATACTATATTGTGAAAGATGTCGAAGGATGTATGAGATTATGGGAAATGAGGTGATATTATGGATAATTTTTTTGAGATAGTACAAAATTGGCATGAAAAACTGGCTATAAGCCTTGTTATTTCGTATTTTTCGCAATTTCAGACATCTATTCTGGTATTGGTTATTTTGATTATGCTGGATACCATTTTCGGTATTTCCAATGCCATAAAACAAAAGAGATTTTATTTTTCAAAACTTAAGAAGCTGTTTAAAAAGCTCATAACCTATTTTTCCTCCATAGCCACTATTAGGCTGGTGGAAATAGGTGTTGCCTCTTTTATACAAACAAGCTTTCTTACCAATATTATTTCCAGCTTTCTTATCATTACGGAATCCTTGAGCATCCTTAAAAACTTAACTTTGTTGGGCGCACCGCTGCCTTCTGGGTTTTCAAAATTAATAATGAAATATTTAAGGATAGAGCCCTTGGATGATCTTTTAACCAGCAATACAAACGTTCAGAGCTATATATCCGAAATAATGGACATGATGGATTATCAGGTGCCGGGTATCAAGGATGAACCCATGAAGGTTATTTTAAAAATAAGGCTGGAGGAATGGGCCAGGTTCATAACCAGCCTGGACCTGCAATTTCTGGAGAACAATACAAAGGATAATGATCTCATATTCTTTCGTGTGGCGAGCTTGTTCAATACCGCTGAAGAGGTAATCAATACAAAGATAGCTGACGCAGGCATATCCGATGAATGTATAAAAACTTTCAATAATTGGAATGAGCCCCAATTCAAAAAATGGCTGGAGGGTATAAGGGAAGTATGCTACAGTGACATTTCCCCCGAAAGAAAGAAATCTTTGATTTTTGAAAAAATAATAGTAGCCGCATATCAGGCAATAGTAGATGTTCAAAAGGGGGAAGCTCTTTTATTTAAAAACAACTGCAAAAATTAAATTTAGCAGGCGCTGCACCTATTCCTGGTACAGCGCCTGCTCTTTTATCTTATTATGTCTTTCAGCTTATTTACCGATTGAGTCATAAGCTCCAGCATTCTTTCAAGCTCTTCAATGGCTTTTTGGCGGTCTTCATCACTTAATTCCCTTCCTGATGACCCTGGCTCCTCCGGGATTGTGCCATCATTGGGCTTAATCCCAAGATAGTTTAATATAGCTGAGGAAATATTTTTTACAAAGCCTTCCTGCCAAGTTTTATCCATTAACATATTCTCTTCATTCTCATTGGATATAAAGGCAGTCTCCAGTAGTACTGCAGGCATGGCAGTATATACAAGCACATAGTAACTGGCAGTCTTTATGCCTCTGTCTTTATTTTTGCTGTATTGGACGGCTGCATTCTGTATAGCCCGGGCCAACTCCATACCTTCTTTGCTTCCATTATAATAGTAGGTTTCGGTGCCCGATACGGATGTATCTGTAAAGCTGTTGCAGTGTATGCTTATAAAATAATCGCACTTGTTCTTGTTTGCTATATCACATCTTTCCTTCAGTTCAATATATACATCCGTTGTCCTGGTCATAATGACTTCTATCCCGTTTTTTACAAGCTCATCTCTCAATTTCAATGCCAGTTCAAGGTTTATATACTTTTCCAGGGTTTTCTTTCCCTGGGCACCGGGTGTCTTGCCTCCATGGCCTGCATCTATACATATTTTCATATATATCCCCCCTTGTGACAATAAATTGCCCTGCAATTAATTTTTAGTACATTTTAATAATTTTCCCCTATATATTATTCATAAAAATTAAAAATGATACGGAAAGGGGCTGTGCCTTTTAAACAACGTAAATGAATTGTGAGAGTTCTGAACAAGTTCTTGGTGATGGCAGAAAACACTTAAAATTTTTGATTGCTTGAGCGGTAAGAAGTTTAAAAATTCTCGTATTTTCAATGCAGGGAGCCTTAGAACTTGCAAAACTTGAACATAGCAATGCAAAGTTTAAAAGACAACAGCCCCTGTATTAGCTTTCCTTATTGAACAATCTTTTTAAGATACTTCTGCTTTCTTTAACCATTATCCTGTTATTGCTGTTGCTTCCGGGTATGCATATAAGCTCCAGTGAATCAATACCCTCATTATAATTTTTAAATTCCAGTGTCTTTATATCTCCCTTTATATCCTTGACATCCACCCAAATAAAGGATACATAGTCCTTGAAAAATTCATCCATATCCTCTTCTGTTTTTACGCTTTTATTGTTGATAGACATTACTGTATCTCCTGGTTTTATACCCATCTTTTCTCCGGGACCATCAGGTATTGTATCCAATACCTTTATACCTTCCGGTGATGATGAAAAAAGGGGCGCTCGCTCCAATTCCTGCTTCCTGTCCAGCTGTATCAAAAACTCATGGGCAAGAGGTGCGAAAAGCGCGGCAATATATTTAAATACATATATAAATGAAGAAAGTATTGAAAGTATCAAGAGCATGAGTGCAAATACGGCAAGCTTGAAAGATGTATCTTTACATTTATCCTTAGGCATGTAGGATGCCGTAAAGGAACCATGTCCCAATATTGCCGTTAGGGGAAGAGCAACAAATAAAGCTTCCTGCATGCGCTCCGGATCCATAAAAGGCCGAATGATAGGCCACCAGCTTGGGGTGGCTACCACGTCTCCCGTAACTTGCTCATAACCCATGAAAACTATGAGGGCTATGGGCACCGGCCAATATCGCTGCATGGAAAAGCCGCCGGTTATTTCGCCGTTCTTTCTCTCATAAAATACCGGCACTGCTCCGCGAAAGCCATCAACATAGATAAGCAAAGCTTCCATGAGGTGCAACGATGCTACCAGAATCATTATTCCGGTAGGGTCAATTCCCTTTATACCAAATATTAAGCTTACTAATGAAAGTATCCCTCCGGAATATGAGAAGCATAAAAATCTGGGTTCTATAAACATCAAAACCAGAGATATCAATATTAAGTACTGAAGGCCCATATCCCGGCTGAAGGAAATACCGATTATGGTCATGGGCATGCTTATTATAAGGCCGGCTGCAATACCCGACAATACCGAAGTTACCATAAGATTAGTCAAGTCATATTTAGGCTTGCCGTACACTATCTCCTGCAGCCTGATATTTTTTTTATATTGAAAATAAATAACCATCAATAATAATATAAACCAGAGATTTGCATCAGGCATCAGGACTGCAGATGCTACCGCGCTAAAGCATATCTTCAGCATAGCAAGTATATCCATATTCTCACCACCTATTTAATGTCAAGGGAAATATATGCTTATTTAGTCTGCTCCTCTACTATCTCAAGGGCTTTAATAAGCTGAACATCCTCCTGCCGTGTCAATTCCGACTTCCTCTGCAATTCTTCGGGAAGCTCCACCACCACATCGGGTTCGATACCCTTTCCCTGTATGGATATTCCGCTGGGAGTATAATATCTTGCTATTGTAACCTTTACAGCCGATTTGTCCCATGTAAGAGGTATTATTGTTTGAACAAGGCCTTTTCCGAAGGTCTTTGTACCAACCAGCGTGCCTGATTTTGTATCTTTTATGGCACCGGACACTATTTCAGAAGCACTGGCAGTACCGCCGTTTACTAAAACCACTATTGGCACATCTACTTTATTGGGGTCAGATGTCAATACTTCTTTTCTGTTCTGGTTATCTATGGTATATACTATTGTACCTTCACCTAAAAGCATATCAGCCACTTTTTTGCATTCGCTTAAAAGTCCGCCGCCGTTATCCCTCAAATCAAGTACAAGTCCTTTCATTTTCTTGATTTTAAGGCTTTGCAATGCCTGGTTGAAGCTGTCTGCCACATTTTCCTGATTAAAGGTGGAAATTCTTATATATCCAATATTATCTCCCATCATTTCGCTCTTGACGGGATTTAGTACAATGTTTTCCCTTACAATTTTAACTTCAACAGGAGAAGATTCTCCGTTTTTTATAACCGTAAGCTTGACCTCGGTTCCGGCCTTGCCCTTCATCATTGACACGACATCATTGAGCTTTTTACCTGTGGTGGGAGTATCATTTACACCGATTATTACATCACCGGATTTCATGCCTGCCTTATATCCCGGAGTATCCTCAATGGGGGATACAACGGTCACCTTGTCGTCTATCAGAGTGACAATAAGCCCTACCCCCGCATACTCGCCTTCCATGGCTTCAGTACTGGCAGAGTATTCTTCAGGGGTCATGTATTCGGTATAGGGGTCGTTGACTCCTTGGACCATACCTGCTACCGCACCCTCTATAAGCTTGCTCTCATCAATAGGGTCCACATACTGCTTTTCAATTATATCTTTAACCACAAAAAGCTTATTAAACTTTTTTATGAGTTCATTTTCTTTTTCCGTTACTATGTATTTATTCCCCAAGCCTACTGATATAAAATTTGACAACATGAATGTAGAAATATTTGTTACCAGTACTGCAGCAACTACCCAAAGAATCGCCTTTCTTTTAGTTATCATTCCAACACCTCGTATATTCGTATAATAGTGATTATCTCTAAATATTTTATTATATTTTCCTTATCATTATAACACTTGGCATTTTTTTATTCAAAATTATTGCGGGGAAGAAAAAAGATAAGGACAGTAATTCTTTTGAATTCTGCCCTTTAACCTTCTATTAATTTCCTATCAATAAATAAGGAAGAGAATCAATATAATTGCCGTCTTGCATAGCGCCGAAATGTATATGCGGCCCGGTGGATCTTCCAGTGCTTCCTGATAAGGCAATTTTCTGTCCTCCAAGGACTGTTTGTCCAACTGACACCAGCAGCTTATTATTATGTGCATAAAGGGTGGAAAAACCGCTTCCATGATCTATAACCACAGCATTACCATAGCCTCCGTAATATTTTGAAAGTATTACTTTGCCCGGTGCCATGGCATATACGGGAATATTAGTCAAGCGTGCCGTGCCAATGTCTACCCCCGAATGGAAAGCCCCTGCTTTTCCTGTTATGGGGTCTATCCTGCTGCCGTAATAAGAGGTTATTCTGGGGGATGAGCCGCTGGGGAAGTCGGACTTTCTTACAATAGCATACTTGCTGCCGTCATATACTCCCTGGCTGCTCAATAGAAGCTTAATTTCCTCTTCTAACTTTTTAGCAGCTGCTTCTTCCTGCTCTATAAAATTCTTAAGCTCGGCCTGCTTCTTTTCCAAAGCTACAATTCTGCTTTTTCTCTCATTGTTTTTGCTTACAAGCTCTTTTTTCTTCTGGTCCAGATTTGCTTTCAATGCTACTAATTCAGCCTTGTCCTGCTCCAGCTTAATCTTTTTGTTGTTTATTTCTTCCCTTTTAGCCTTCATTTCCTCCAGCATACTCATATCATAATCCACTACTTTTTGCATGATATCAGCCCTAGTTACGAAGTCGGAGAAGCTTGAGGATTCAACCAGCACCTCAAGGTAGCCCATGGATGTGCCGTTCTTGTACAATGCGTTTATTCTCTTTTTCATGAGTTCGTCCTGGCTGTTGTAATCTTCAATGGCAGCATCCAGCTCTTTTGTTGTCACATTTATTATTTGCTGCACATCGGCTATTCTTCCTTCCATTTCAGTTATATCATATTCCACAGTTTCGATATCCTGTTCCAGTGCCTTTACCTGCTTTTGATCTGCTGCAACCTGGTCCTCCAGGCTGTCGTATTCATCTTTTGCGCCTTCAATTTTATCTTGTATTTTATCATAATTGTTTTGCTTTTCCGTAAGCTCGTCTGCAAAAGCCGCAGCATTGAAAACCACCGTCATGGCTGCAACCAGAAGTAAAACCAATAGCTTCTTTCCTTTCAAAAGATACCATCTCCTTACCTATTTATTTCTCCAAAACTTAGGTTTCTTCAAGCAACAGATTACAAAAAGCTATCCAGTTAAAAACCATCCTGATTTTGATGGCCGAGCTCGCATAAGTTGGGGACATTCAGCCAATGTAAGGTGACGCTCCTAAAGGAATGTCACCAACTTATAGTTGTCCCCTTTCCTTTAAGGCTTCGCTTGTCGCTTTTTGCAATCAGTTGCTCCATAAGGTTTTGCTCTAAACTTTTAAAAATCTGCGGAGGGATATTATACTGCCTATGGACCCTAATACCACACCGACGGATATGAACATTACTGCCAGGTAAGGTACTATTTCAAAAGGGTCTACAAGCTGAATAATTGCAAATCTTGATATAGTTGCATCCACAGCTACAAAATATCCGTAGCCCAGTATTATGGCTGAAAACAGGGCTCCGAATGTACCCAAGAAAACTCCTTCTATTATAAACGGCCATCTGATGAACCAGTCTGTGGCTCCTATATATTTCATAATTCCTATTTCTCTTCTTCTGGCCATTACCGTCAATTTGATTGTATTGGAAATTAAAAACACCGCTACTATAAGAAGAATCCCCATCAGGCTTAACCCCAGGACCTTGATAAAGCTGGTAATTTGAATCAGCCTGTCCATTATGGAACGGGCATCGTTTATTTTATCAATTCCGCTCATAGAATTAAGGGTTTCAACAACACCGTCAACATACTGGGGGCCATACATTTTTATGATATAAGAGTTTGGCATAACCTCCTCAGGGTCAATATCGGCTACCAGATCAGCCTTTTCCCCCAATTGCTCTTTAAAATTCTCAAGGGCCTGCCTTTTAGATTCAAATTCTACCTCTTTTACGCCTTCTGATAATTTCAGGCGGCTTTCTATATCGCTTTTCTGTTCGTCCGTAATATCATCCTTTAAAAACACCTTTATCTCAACGCTGCCTTCGACATCTTTGACCACTGAATTCACATTGTACAACGTGATGAAGAAGACTCCGAATATAAGCAATGATGCCATTACAGTACTTATGGATGCAATGCTCATCATCTTATTTCTCATAATGCTCTGGATGCCTTCCTTGAAATAATACTTTACGGTATTAATCTTCATATCCATAACCCCCTTTTTGTTCATCCCTTATAAGGACTCCCTTTTCAAGGGCTACAACTCTTTTCTTCATACTGTCCACAATGTCTTTTGCATGGGTTGCCATAATCACAGTAGTTCCGGAATTATTTATATCCTTTAAAAGCTCCATGATACCCCGGGATGTTTCGGGGTCCAAATTTCCCGTAGGCTCGTCCGCTATAAGTACGGAAGGATTGTTAACAATGGCTCTTGCAAGTGATACCCTCTGCTGCTCCCCCCCGGATAATTGCCCGGGCAATGAATTGGCTTTTTTGCTTAAGCCCACCATACTCAATACCAGGGGCACCCTCCTCCTTATATCCCTAGAAGATGCTTCTATAACATGCATGGCAAAGGATACATTTTCATATACCGTCATTTCCGGAATGAGCCTGAAATCCTGAAACACCATGCCGATGTTCCTTCTGTAATATGGAATTTCTCTTCTTTTTAATTTGGAGAGGTTTACGTTGTTGACAATGATATTGCCTGAAGTGGGGTCTATTTCCTTGAGCATCATTTTGATGAATGTAGACTTTCCGGCTCCGCTGGGGCCTACCAGAAATACGAATTCGCCTTTATCAATCCTTAGGTTTATATTGGAAAGTGCCATTATATTTTCATTATATATTTTGGATATATGCGTCAATTCTATCATAATTTTTAACAGCTCCTGGTTTCGACAAGATTAATAAAAATTACGTCAAACCATCCGAACACCAAAGCCTCTTGGTAAGTTTTGTGTCGAAATGGTTCCACGGAACTATTATATCATACTTTATAGTTATATTAAAAACCTTATAAAAATAATTTTTTTTACATATTTTGCTATTGCTTAATTAAACTGATGAGTATACATGTAGAATATATAAAAAACCTATATCATGGTCGCTGATACAACCACGATATAGGTTTTTTAAGAAAAGCGTCCTGGCTTATTCCGCATCTATTCTTTTAAAGCCTTCGCCTAAGACTTCATGGGCATTACTTACGCTTATGAAGGCCTTTGGATCAACTTCCTTTATATAATCCCTGATTTTTATAAATTCCTTTCTGCTTATTACAGAATAAATTATTTTCATTTCCTTGTTTGTAAAGCCTCCCTCGCCTGAAAACAATGTTACGCCTCTTTCTAGTTCATTCATTATATATTCGGCGATAATATCGTATTTTGAAGACATTATAAATACCTGCATGGCGATGTTGAAGCCCTCTATGGAGTAGTCTATTATAAATCCGTTTAAAATGACAACGATTAGTGCATATAATCCCTTTTCAACACCGAAGGTATAGGAAGCCATTATGGTGATTATAAAATCCGAAGCCAATAGTGATTTGCCTATATCCATGTGAATATACCTGTTCATTATTTTAGCTATGATGTCCGTACCACCGGTGGAGGCATTTTCATTGAATATCATGCCCATCCCCAACCCCGACAGCATAGTTCCTATAAAGGCTGCAAGAAGCACATCTTTCGTTAAAGGAACCTGCATTGGATATATGTGCTCTAATGCCCATATGGCGCCTGACATCCCCAGGCTTGCATAAATGGTTTTAATTCCAAAGCTGCTGCCTAAAAGAATAAAGGCTATTATAAATAAGATGATATTCATAATCAGCATTAAAAGCCCTATATCCAGAAAAGAAAAATAACTGTTGACTATCATAGCCAGCCCGGATACCCCTCCGGCGGCAATGTCATTAGGTATGAGAAAAAAGTGCATGGCTATAGCCACAACTATTATTCCCAGGGTTATTATCACATAACTTTTCATTACTTTTTTCATAGTTATCACCCGCTAAACCTTAATCATTTACTACATAATTATATCATTAAATTTGCTGTGTAAATTTAATGTCAAAAATGATTTCCACGGCTAGGAGCTGTTTTGTTTTGAACACGTAATGAGCATTGTGAGAGTTCTTTAAAAGTTCTTGGCGACATGCCGCAGAAAATGCTTAGAATTTTAGATTGTCTGAGCGAAGCTAAGTTTAAAAATTCTTGCATTTTCAAGGCAGGGAGCCTTAGAACTTGCAAAACTAGAACATAGCGAATAGAGTATTCAAAACAGCGCACCTTAAAGCAAGTCCTAAAAATATAAAAGCTGTTGAAATATCTCAACAGCTTTATGAGGAGAATTTCTCTCCTTATATATCCTTCAAGCCGAAACTTATTTGTAATCCTTCGTTTACACTGAGCATAATCTGCTCATTTATGTGGCCTATTTTCTCTTTAAGCCTTTTCTTATCGATGGTCCTTACCTGTTCGAGTAATATGACTGAATCTTTGTTTAACCCGTATTCATCAGAACTAATTTCTATATGGGTTGGCAGCTTTGCTTTATTAATCTGGGATGTGATTGCTGCTACAATTACCGTAGGGCTATACTTGTTGCCTATATCGTTCTGAACTACAAGCACGGGCCTTACCCCACCCTGTTCAGAGCCGATGACCGGGCTTAGATCAGCATAATATATATCTCCTCGTTTCACCGTCATCGTCATCTATAACATCACACTCCGCAAGCCTTGCTTCATATTTGCACAGATCTATCTGATCTATGGCAAAACCAAATTCTGCAATTTCCTGGTTCATATTTGCCATTTCAATATAACCAAGTCTCATTTTTTCTCTGAGCCTGTGTTTTTTTTTCTCCTCAATATATAGTATTATAGCTTCCATAATAAATTCACTTCTATTTTTATTATCTTTCATTAAAATTTCATCAAATTCATCCAGCATACTCTCGGGGAGATCTACAATTATTTTTTTTGATTCAGCCATAAAATTACTAACCCCCTAAAACAGATATCTTATGTATCCTTTTTTATTATAATGTATGTACACTTGGGGTGTCAAACTATTGAGAGCCGCTGCCGGTACTGCACATTAATATCATTATTTCCATTTAATAAATAAATAACACAAAATTTTATAAGTTGCTAAAAGGCAAAGCGTTATTACTATTATAACCATTTACAATTAATAATCCAACAAGTTATACTTTACACTTATGGAAACAATAGCCTAACCGGCAAAAATTATGTTACACCCGAATAGTACAATATTTTTTATCTGACAAGGTAATTTTTTACCTTTACTATTTCGCCTTTTCTTATATACACCCTGGGAACACGCCTGCTTACCATGCATACTATCTCATAATTAATAGTACCAAGTGCTGCTGCAATATCATCTGCGGAAATTTCAAGGTTTCCGTCGCTGCCCATTATGATTACTTCGTCACCTACATTGACTTCTTTTATATCCGTTACGTCTACCATGCACTGATCCATGCATATCCTCCCTACAATGGGAGCATATTTGCCATTGACTATAACATGAGCTTTGCCAAAAAGAAGCCTTGTAAAACCGTCGGCATAACCTAATGGCAATGTTGCAATTTTGCTCTTTCTCTCTGTTATGAACTTCCTTCCGTAGCTTATGGGCGTACCGGCATCGACTTCCTTGACATGAACTATATTTGCTTTAATTGACATAACAGGCTTTAATTTAAGCCTTTCTTTAAATACCTGGTCTGATGGGTATAGCCCATATTGTATTATACCCGGCCTGACTGCGTCCAGATTGGTATGAGGAAGATCCATTAAAGCAGCGCTGTTTCCGGCGTGCTTCATCGAAACCTCAATTCCTCTTGCTTCAAGCATTCTTAAGAATTCGTTATATCTTTCATATTGATTGTTTGCATACTCCTTATCCTTTTCATCTGCAGTTGCAAAATGAGTATATAATCCCTCAATCTTAAGGTTAGGAAGGCAGCTAATTTCCTTTATTATATCGGCGCTTTCCTCATGAGGCAAAAAGCCTAACCTGCCCATACCGGTGTCCACGGTTATATGGGCTTTTGCAATCTTTCCAAGCTTTACCGCCGCTTCCGATAAAGATTTAGCCAGCTCATAGGAATAGCAGGTCTGGCTTAAGCCGGAATTCACAATAACCTCTGCCATATTATAAGGCGTGTAACCTAATATCAATATGGGGTTTTTAATACCTGCCGCCCGTAGCTCCAGCGCTTCATCCAAAATAGCTACCGCCATCCATTCCACATGGTTTTCAAGGCAGATTTGTGCAAGCTCAATTGCTCCGTGACCGTATCCGTCAGCCTTTATGACGCTTATTAATTCAGTATTTTTTCCTATCAGATTTTTTATAGACTTGATATTATGATCAAAATTGTCAAGGTTTATTTCTGCCCATATCGGCCTGAAATCTTTAAACATAGCTTTCCTCCTTGGTTACTGTGAAGCCTTTGGCTATAAACTTTCGGCAACCATCCTCTTAAATATATCTTCATCCAATTCTTCGTTATATTTAAAATCCCTGTAATAAACCGTAATGGTGGTATTCCCCGATGAATCCAATACTTCCATTTTTACAGGAATCATCTTTTCTTTATCAATATATAATATTTGGTGCTTTCTGTAAGGGTTGGTACCCGGAATTAAAACCTTTATGGTTATGTATTCCGCTTCACCGTCCCTCATTATATCATACACTGCTTCTTCACCCGAAAAAAGGTTTTTGGCAAAATACCCGGGAAACATACCCGATTCTTCAACCTCTTTGAAATTTTCCATAGTATATGTCTGATTTATCTGGGGGTTATATATCCATATACCATATCCATCATATATGGTTATCTTTCCCCGCTTGTCATCCGGGCTGACTGTTTCCAATCGGTATCTGTCAGGGTATTTGAAATGCTGCTTCACTATATAGCTTCCCACTAATTTATTACCTCTTATAATAATTTCGGCTGTCGTGGTATAGCTTTCAAGCCCCGAAAGCATTTTGTGAGCCTTTGAGAAGTCATCCTCTCCCGGTTTTGAACATCCCTGGGCTAATATGATAATCAGTATAATCAATATATATAGCCTGAACTTTTTCAAAAAACATTCTCCCTTCAATGTCTAAAATAATGGGAAGCTTCTAGCTTCAAGCTATATAATATATATTCATATTATTTCTTTGTTATTACCTCGTAAAGCATTATTGATTTTATAGCCGCAGGAATAAATTCAATAATATCTCCTGCTTTCATGCCGTATTCCCCCAATTCCTTTGAGGCTAAATCACCGGCCAATCCATGTATATATACGCCGGCATTTACTGCGCCTATAGGCTTTAATCCCATAGCCGCAAAAGAGGATATGATGCCTGTCAATACATCGCCGGAACCTCCCTTTGCCATTCCGGGGTTGCCGGTAGGATTTATATAAACTTCCCCGGAAGGCTGTGCAATAATTGTATTTGTACCCTTTAACAGGGTAATTACATTGTATATGGAGGAAAATTCCCTTGCACATTCAGTCCGGTTTATCTGGATGTAATCAATGCTTTTTCCAATAAGTCTGGACATTTCTCCCGGATGGGGAGTTATGATAATCTGGCCCTTAGCCTTTCTTAGAATGCTTGTATCTTCAGATAGAATATTAAGTCCGTCGGCATCTATAATTAAGGGTATATCAGAAAATTCGATAAGGGAAAAGAGAAGCTTTTTTAAATCGTCACTTTTTGAAATTCCGGGTCCAATTGAAAGGCTGGATGCCTTTTTTATGATATTCTTTATTTTATCAAGGGAACTTAAAGAAATTGTGCCGTCTTTTTCATCAAGCCCATGTACAATTGCTTCCATTAATACAGGAGCAACTCTTTCCTTAATGGATTGGGGTACGCAAACTTCCACAATTCCCGCACCGCTTTTAAGGGCGGCAAGTCCTGACATGGCGGGAGCCCCCATCATATTTTCAGAGCCTCCTATTATAACAGCCCTTCCGTAGCTTCCCTTATTGGTATCCTTCCGCCTTACAGGCAGCAGGCCTTTTATATATTCGGGAGTCAGAAGGTTTACGGATATATTCTGCTTTTCAATTGCTTCACATGGAATTGATATATCCTCCACCGCAATTTCTCCCGTGAAGGCTGCTCCAGGATATGTATATAGACCGATTTTTGGAATTACAAAGGTCACAGTTTTATCTGCCCTGACTGCTGTGCCTAATATTTTTCCAGTATCGGCATCAATCCCCGAGGGAATATCAACAGATATAACATACGCCTGTGATCCATTGATTAAATCAATTGATTTCTTATATAATCCCGTAACCTCCCCCCTGGTTCCTGTACCTAAAATAGCATCTATTATAATATCACAGCTTTTTAAATTATCGTAAAGCTCTGCAAGATTTTGAGCATCTATAGAAGTAACCTTAAGCCCTATATTATTTAATATTTTGTAATTTATAAGAGCATCTCCTTTGATGTCTTTATCATTCCCTATAAGATAAACATCAATCTTTATACCGGAAACATAAAGCAGCCTGGCAACAGCAAAGCCGTCGCCGCCGTTGTTTCCTTTTCCGCAGATAAGGGTAATTCTTTTGCCTTTAAGCCTAAAAATGGCCCCTAATACATGCTTTGCCACCTTTATAGCGGCATTTTCCATCAGCACTATGCCGGGGATTCCAAAATTCTGTATGGCATAATTGTCAATTGCCTTCATTTCCTTGGAATCAGCTATCTTCATACTATACTCCTCCCTCAGCCACAGCTTGGGCGACGGCATAATCCCTGCAGTGGGAAATGGATATATGGATTGTATCTATACCTCTGCTTTTAGCTATATTCAATGCATTATTGCAGAGGACAACAAAAGGCTTTCCCAATTCATCTCTCATAATCTCAATATCCTTCCAGCCCATTTCCCGCAAACCCGTGCCTAAGGCTTTTAAAACCGCTTCCTTAGCGGCAAAGTTGCCGGCTATGTTCATTGGGCTTAATTTCTTCTCCCTGAAATATTCAATTTCTGCCATTGTAAATACCTTGATTAAAAATGTGCTGTTTTTATCTGCAGCATTTTTTATTCTCTCTATTTCAATTATATCAATACCCGTTCCTTTAATGGACATAAGTAAAAACCCCTTGTAACTTTATATTCTATATGTAATTATTAACAATCTTTACAGTATAGTATATATCAAAGCCGGTAAAGAATAAAATATTTATCCCCAAATTAAAAAAAGTTGCTGCGCAACTTACCGAAAAAGGACCTATGTGACCCTTCGAAGCACCCCCACTTGACGGCAAGGACGTCCCGTCCTATGCAATCCTCTTTTTTATATAATAGGAAAGAAAACTTTCTTATTATATAAAAAAGCTTCCTGATGGAAGCGTTTTTTCGACACTGCTTTTTACCGGCTGATTCTTTTTAGTTTCCATATCTTCTAATTTTTGATACACACCCATGGATAAAAGAGATATGAGTATCAAAATAGTCATTATCAGGAAGAATTTTCTCATATAATCACCTCAAGAATTTATTATAAGGCGCAATAAACTTTTAAGATGTAATGTGTTCCCACCGCTTAATCCGCAAATTGATGAATAATACAATATATTTGCCGCCTTATATATATAGACGCACAAATGCTCTTAAAGTTTCAGCTTTTATAAATTTTTTATAAGTTTTTTTATGCAACTCCATTTCAGAAAAATGAAAAAACCGGGCCTTAAATTAGATAGCTTCTAACCGTCAACCCAGGTTTAAAAATGCATTTTAATACTTTATAATATTCAAATTCTCATTGTACTGCCATGGCGCTTAACTGCTCATCAAAATCCTTAATCCATTCGTCAGCATATATTCCTGCTATATCAATAAGATGCAGAGGAGAGACTGTGTTATCATACAATTTTTTAAGCAGCTGCACGGCTTTATATCTGTATGTAGTTAAAAACTCTATGCTGTCTTTTTCAATACAGCCTGCACCGTCACCAGTCAGTTCTTCACGTACAATTTCAATACCAAAACAGGGTAAATCAATCTTTTTACTTCCAAATTCGATTTCCTTATGAGTTTCTATAAGTATATATCTGTATATAGCTTGTCTCTTTCTTAAAAAACCTTCGATTGTCTGTGAAGATGAATATAACTCTATATGTCTAGAATCCATTCATATCCCTCCCGTTGAAATTTATTTATATTTTAACATTAAATTTTTGTTAACTTTGTAGTTTCATGAGGTATAGTCAATAGCAATTATATCAACGTATCGACAATAAACATTAAATCAATTTCCTTAATTTAGCATATATGTTAATATTGAGGCCAATAGATACAGTAATTTCCATATCAATATCAGTTTTTTAATGTCTTTTGTCGTAAATATAAATAATTTGATGCAAATTTTATTTCAATTAAAATTATGTGTCTATTTTTGCTTGGATTGAGATGAATATCCAATTGCTTTTTATTATAAAAAAACTGTCAAAAAAGATAACAACTCAGCGTCACAAATCATAATAATATATTAAAGAATATTTTGAAGCAATTTATGGTATTCAATATTCCAAAAGGAGGGATAATCCATGTCTGAGAAAAACAAATCCGAGAAAAATAACCTTCTTGAGAATACCAGCATCAGCAACTCACCTTCCAGCACAGGCTCAAAAGAAGGCACCGGAACAATTGCCGGTTATATGTATTCTCATGCCGAAGGTTATAATACCATAGCAAGCGGGAAGGCCTCCCATTCCGAAGGATATTCGACACGTGCCATCGGTATGGGATCTCACGCTGAAGGATCCGCATCCAAAGCTATAGGACCTAATTCTCACGCTGAAGGCCTTACAGCTACTTCTTCAGGTAATGCTGCCCATTCCCAAGGTATCCATACCTCAGCGGCAGGATGCGCATCCCATGCTGAAGGAAGTTTCACCAAGGCAAATGGCGCAAACTCACATGCGGAGGGCTGTAATACAACTGCCAACGGTGATTTATCATATGCAAGCGGGCTTTACACCGATACATCGGATTTTCAGGGAGCATATATTATAGGTAAATTCGGAAAAGCTACTCACCAGTACTCCTGGCATCTGGCAAACGGAAGCAGTCCCAGCGACACAAATCTTGCTGCAAGAATAGAGGGCAGCGGTACAGGTGTTGTGGACATGGGATGGCTGACGGGTAATTTTGGCTATGCCGAAATGTTTGAATCCTCAGATAGCAGCCCCATAGACTGCGGCTATTTTGTAACATTGCAGGGAAGTAAAATAAGGAAGGCAAATACTTCAGATTCCTTCATACTGGGCGTAACCAGCGCCAATCCGGCAATTATTGCCAATGCCGGTGAACTCAGGTGGAAGAACAAATACTTAACCGATGAGTGGGGCAGGATCCTTTATGAAACGGCAACCATAGCAAACGTAACAGATGAGGCAGGAAATATAATTCTTCCGGAGCACAGGGAAAGGCGCCCTATATTAAATCCAAAGTGGGAAAAGAACAGAGAATATACATCCAGGCTTCAAAGACCTGAATGGACTCCCGTCACATTAAAGGGCAGGGTTTTGGTACGGGATAACGGACAGTGTGCCCCCAATGAATATTGCCGGCCCAATGATGACGGCATTGCCGTGCCCAGCCCTAATGGGTGCAGGGTTATGGAAAGAACGGGCTCCAATCAGATTATGATTTTCATTGAATAAAGTCTATGGTGGTTTAGTTTTTAGCTAAGCCGCCATAAATACATAAGAGAATCTGCAAAACGCAGCATCTCATGTATCAACCCATTGCAAAGATATTAAAGGAGTGAATACAATGGCTGACCTTCGCCGACAATATTCAACGGTTACAAACGAGAACATCAGCTTTTGTCCTTCCCAGTACGGGATTTCAGCCATACTTCCAAAATTTCAGACCCTGTCAGACGGAAGTGCGGCCAACAACCCCTGCTTTGATCCGGATTCAGGTTTCTCTACCTGGACCTATAAATTTTTTATAGATTATTATAATGGAGAGTCTGCCGGTACCATAAGCAGTTTTCTTCTGCCCATATGCAAGGACATAAGAGACATAAATATAACGGCAGAAGAAAGAATAGACGGATGGGGGCAATTTAATAATGTTGACTTTACATTAAGTACTGCCGATGATGACTTTGGCCATGCGCCTACGGGTTTTCAATGGCTGCGAATAGATAATACTCCTCAAAGATATAAAAGGGGAGTAAGCGTGGAGTACAGAATAGGTATACTTGGCAATTACCCTGCTGCATCACAGCCTCTAAGGGTAATGACAGGAGAAAACTCCATAGTATTTGGCAATCTGACAGAAACAGCATTTTTGGTCCCGGGCTATGCGGAGCCGGGAAAGCTTGAAGTCAACAAGTTGTGCTCTTTGATAATTTCAAACAATCTCGCCACCTTGCACTATGAGGTTACGGTAAAAAATATAGGCGGACAGACGCTAAATAACGTAAAATACAATGATGTAATATCTTTTAACTCGGATGATCTGTCCTTAGGTACCCCTGTGGTAGTTCCCTCACCTCCGCTTTCAGCCATAGCCGGCCCCGGAGGCGTGATAAATATCTCAGGGATAATAACATCCATCAATCCCGATGGTGCCATATTCTCCGCTGCTTATGATATTCCCGTATCATCAATTAAATTACCAGGGAAGCTTGCCATATCGGATATTGTAACTGCCTCTGCAAAGGATACCTCTGATTCAAAAAGCAATGTAATCCATATAGAGGCTGTAAAGGTTGCCGGCAGCAGATCCTATGACAATATAATTAATGGAAATGAAATCACTTTCACCATAGGCATATCCAGCGTAGGAGCATCTCCCGAAACCTTTGTATCGATATCTGACCGCTTAATCATACCTCAGGGAGTTACGGTTCAATTTACCGACTTCGGCGGATGGAAGGCAGTTTTCCAGGACGGCCGGCCGGTAGCTGTAAATACTGATGTTACAAATGCCGTAATCAACATTTCGGGAACCAATATAAAGCTGCCTTCAGGGGGCGGAGTGCAAAAATTAATAAGGCTTTTAATAATGTCCACCTCTGCCTTTAAGTCCAGCGTCACCATTACAAACAGCATACAGCAGGTTACGGGCTTAAACTCAAGCCAGGTATTTATGCCGCCTGAGGGAATACCTTCTTCATCCTCAATTGACATAATAGGGGTAGCTACAGTCAACAATCCCATGTTAAAGTAATACTGTATCTTAAAGAGATAAAAAACCTGGTCACGATATATCGTAACCAGGTCAAGGCAAAAAGCTGACCGTGACAATTAAGACAAGATACCATCGGATGAGAAGATCCAGATAGTTGAAATGTATCTGAAAAGCTGGCACCGATAATATAGTGGGCAAGTCGGAGACAAAGTCCCTGAGATAAAAAAATAAACCGTGTAGAATCCTTGATTTTACACGGTTTTGCATATGATTGAAACTCTAAATGGCAAGCTGTAAATTTGACTTATGTGACAACTCTATGTTAGCATAAAGTTGTCAGTTTTATCGCTAAAGGGGGAATTTAAAATGAAAAACAAGCGAATAGTAACACTGATACTGGCTATAGTATTCTGTCTGCCTGTATTTTTAGCAGGCTGCAACAGCAAGACTGATACTGTTACTATAACAGCCACTGACAATGGCTGGGATAGCCAGAAACTGCACAATTCAATCGCCAAATTCATAGTTGAGAATGGATATGATAATTATGAATTTCAGCTTTCTACAGGTTCATCCACAATGAACTGGCAGGCAATAATTGCAGGAGATGTGGATCTGGATATCGAAAGTTGGACAGACAATGTAGCAACATATCCTGATGATGTAAAAAATGGCGATATAGTAGATGTAGGTATTCTTGTGCCTGATAGCGCACAAGGATTATATGTACCGCGTTATGTCATTGAAGGAGATGCAGAGCGCGGAATTGAAGCTGTTGCACCCGACCTTAAAACCGTCGAAGATCTCAAAAAATATGCGGATGTCTTCCCAGATGATGAAGATCCAAAAAAAGGAAGAATTTACGGCTCAATTCCAGGCTGGATGGCAGATGAAATACTTTATAAAAAGTATGAATATTACGGCCTTAATGAAGGTTATAACTATGTAAGGCTTGGAAGTGAGGCAACTCTTTTCGCATCTTTGAACAGTGCATATAATCTGGGAAACCCCTGGGTAGGATATTGCTATGAACCCACCTGGATAAGCGGCAAGCTAGATTTAGTGCTTCTTGAAGATGCACCATATGATGCTGGCCTTTTCACAGAAGGTAAGAGCAGCTTTCCGTCACAAGCCCTTAAAATTGTAAGCAGCAATAAATTTGCTGAAAAAGCTCCTGACCTTTTAGAATTTTTTAAAAAATATAAAACAGGCAGTGAGCTTATAAGTAAAGCGCTGGCCCATTTGGATGAGACAGGGGAGACCCATGACGAGACAGCAAAATGGTTCTTAAAAGAATATGACTATCTATTAGATGAGTGGCTGCCTAAAGAAAATGCTGACAGGGTAAGAGAAGCTTTGAAGTGATAGGAGCCTTAAAAAGGAGGAAGCTATAATTGACAAAATATCTTTTACATTTTCCTGAAAAGTGGCAGTTTAACGCAGGTACAATTATTGATGATATTATAAAGGCTTTTAGCAGAGAACACAGAGATGTGTTCTCTGCTATTAGAACTGCAATTGTAGGTTCAATTAATGGGATTAACTGGCTGCTCTCGATTATTCCGTGGTGGTTGCTGATTCTGGCAGTGGCTTTGCTGGGAATCAAGGTAAGCGGGAAAAAGCGTACCGGCTTACTCTATGCTGTTATGCTATTTTTCGTAGGAAGCTGCGGGCTTTGGGAACAAATGCTGGAAACTTTGAGTATAGTAATCGCATCAGTTATACTTTCAGTTATAATGGGATTTCCGCTGGGAATTTTGGTTGCCATGAATAAAAGGGCAGAAGGCATTATACGTCCTGTTTTGGATTTGATGCAGACAATGCCTACTTTTGTTTATCTTGTACCTGCTGTGATATTATTCAGCACAGGGAAAACCCCTGCATTGATAGCAACCACCATCTATGCCATTGTACCAATGATACGAATGACCAGTCACGGAATTACTCATGTAGATTTTGAAGTGGTGGAAGCTTCCAGAGCATTTGGTTCTACTACTATGCAATCTCTTGTAAAGGTCCAGATACCGCAAGCACTGCCAACTATTATGACAGGCATCAACCAAACCATTATGATGGCTATGTCAATGGTGGTAACCTGTGCACTCATTGGTGCAAATGGACTTGGTATGGAAATTCTGCTGGCAACAAACCGTACAGAAATGGGCAAAGCTTTAATGCCGGGTATATCCATAGTAGCCGTGGCAATTATAATCGACCGCCTTACCCAGGGACTCATAACTAAAAAGGAGGCGGAATAGAGATGAAGGACGACAGTATAATAAGTGTAGAAAATGTTACAAAGCTATATGGTATGAATAAAACTGAGGCTATAAAGCTTATTAAAGAAGGAAAAGATAAGGAAACTATCCATAAGAAGACCGGCGTCACCGTAGCACTCTGGGACGTATCCTTCGAGGTAAAAAAAGGTGAAATATTTGTTATAATCGGTTTATCGGGTTCAGGAAAATCGACTATAGTACGATGTATTAACAGGCTCAACAGGCCTACTTCCGGAAAAATATTTTTTGAAGGAAGCAATATAGAGGATTTTAATAAAAAGGAACTTCTGCAATATCGCCGTAACAAAATTTCCATGGTATTTCAAAATTTTGGTTTAATGTCTCATAGAACTGTTTTGGAAAATGTGGCTTACGGCCTTGAAGTTAAAAATATACCGAAGGAAGTCAGGGAAAGAAAAGCCATGGAAATGGTTTCACTCGTGGGATTAGATGGTTGGGAGAACCAATCTATAGCCAGCCTTTCGGGAGGCATGAAGCAAAGAGTGGGAATTGCCAGAGCTCTTTCTAATGATCCCGACATATTGTTAATGGATGAGCCCTTTTCTGCTTTGGATCCACTTGTAAGAAAGGATATGCAGTTTGAGCTTCTCTCTATCCAAAGAAAGCTGGAGAAAACAGTAATATTTATTACACATGATATAAACGAAGCATTCAAACTGGGGGATACAGTAGCCATAATGAGAGACGGAAAAATCATTCAAATTGATACTCCTCAGAATATGTCTTCAGCTCCTGCCGATGATTATGTCAGACAGTTTATTGACAGTGCTGATAAAACCAGGGTATTGAGTGCCAAGCATGTAATGGTTACCCCAACTTGCATTGTAAGGCCTAAAGATGCTCCCAATCAGGCTATACGCCAGATGAGAGATAATAGTGTATCCACGGCATATGTGGTTGATGGTAAAATGCAGTTATTAGGTGTGATAACTATTGATAATGCTATTAAAGCACGAGATGAAGGCTATTCCATGGAATCATACATTACTTCAGATGTATATACAACACAAGAAGACACCCTTATAAGCGATATATTATCATTGACAGCAAAATCTAAGTATCCTATAGCCGTGTTGGATAATAACCGCGAATTAAAAGGAATTATAAGTAAAGCAGCAGTTTTATCGTCACTTTAAGGAAAATAAATTTAATTAGACTATAATTTTGTACTAAATATATAAAAAAATCCCTCCAGGTTAATGTTTAAATAAATATTAATCCGGAGGGATTTTATATATCAATTATAAAAATGCTCTACACTTTGATACTTTGTTTTACCCCTTTATTCTTGCTGCGCCTGAATCGATGGCAGCCTTTGCAACGGCTGCCGCTACATTTTCGCTGACCTTTTTATCAAAGGCTAAAGGAATTATGAATTCCTCGCATAAATCCTCGGGATTTACCGTTTGCGCTATGGCATAAGCCGCGGCAATTTTCATTTCATCATTTATATCCCTTGCTCTGACATCCAAGGCTCCTCTGAATATTCCTGGAAAGGCCAGCACATTGTTTATCTGATTTGGAAAGTCTGATCGGCCTGTTCCCACTATCCTTGCACCGGCAGCCTTTGCATCATCGGGAAAAATTTCAGGAACGGGATTTGCCATTGCAAATACAAAGGCATCCTTATGCATGGATTTTACCATTTCAGCAGTAACGGAACCGGGAGCCGATACGCCAACAAATACATTGGCACCTGCCATTACATCCTTAAGGCTTCCTTTTTTCCCTTCCTTGTTTGTAATCTGTGCAATCAATTCCTTGGAAGGATTCATATTATCCCTTCCCTTATATATTGCACCCTTTGTATCACAAAGGATGCAATCTTTAACCCCTGCCTTAATAAGAAGCCTGGTTATGGCATTTCCTGCGGCACCGGCACCGTTTATAATGACAGTCAAATCACTTAAGCTTTGTTTTGTAATCTTCACTGCATTCATAAGGGCGGCCAAGACTACTACAGCAGTACCATGCTGATCGTCATGGAAAACCGGTATATCAAGCTCTGCCTTTAATCTGTCCTCTATTTCAAAGCATCGGGGGGCGGATATATCCTCTAAGTTAATTCCTCCTAGGGATGGTGATATGAGCTTTACCGTCCTTACTATATCCTCCACATCCTTGCTTCCTATGCATATGGGAATGGCGTCCACATCTCCAAAAGCCTTGAATAATACGGCTTTTCCCTCCATTACAGGAAGTCCGGCTTCAGGCCCTATATCTCCAAGGCCTAATACTGCGCTGCCGTCTGTCACAACGGCTATCACGTTGCCCTTAGCAGTATATTTATAAACATTTTCAACATCTTCGTGTATTTTCTTGCAAGGCTCTGCCACACCGGGAGTGTAGGCAAGACTCAAATCATCCTTATTGCCTACCTTTACCTTGCTCCTTATTTCATATTTTCCCTTCGTCTGCTCATGGAGCTTCAAGGATTCCTCGTATACATTCATTGCTTTTAAAATCCTCTCTCTTAATGTTAGGGGATACCCCTACTATAAATATATGCTTTTGATTATAGTTGCCACGGCAAACAATGTCAATTGTTTTGACCTAATTATCGTCTATCATGAAAATTTTAATATTCATAAGCTTTAAACATTATTCCCAACATTTTAGTTAGTTAAATTGTTAAAATCTATTTAACAAAAACTTTGCAGGAATTAAATTGCTTCGTACAGAATAATTAAAAGTATAGTTTCTTTATTTTAAAATTTCATTTCTTTTGCCAGGGGGTGTAGCCCTTCAGTTTCCCCGGCAGTACAATATTGCTGCTGAATAAATTCAAATGCCAATACCATTTGAATTTATCATAATCATATCCACTTATAAAGGAGAGGACTGTATGATTAAAAACTTTATTATCGATACCAATGTAATGATCCATGATCCCAATTTTCTGCAGAACTTCGAAGACAACAATATAATTATTCCGATTATCTGTATTGAAGAACTTGATAATCTTAAGAAAAAGGGAGATTTAGTTGGTTATCATGCCAGAAGCGCAGCCCGTGAAATCAATAAATTAAGGGAACTAGGCAGCCTTCATGAAGGCGTAAAGCTTGAAAACGGAGGCTCACTGCGAATAGAAATAAATCATATGAATACATCCATACTTCCAGACGGAATGGATGTATCAAAAAATGACTCCAAGATACTGGCTATTACTAAAAACCTTCAGAATGAGTACAGAAACATGCCCACCGTTCTTGTCACAAAGGATCTATATATGTCCATAAAAGGAGATGCCCTCGGCATTGAAGTTCAGGACTACAAAAATGACAAAGTCATTACAGAAGAATTATACAAAGGATATACCGAAATCCTTCTTCCCTCTTCAGACATCGATGAGATTTACAAAGAAGGCCTTGCCCTGCCTAAAGAGCTGGATGAACCTATCTATCCCAATGAATTTCTACACATCAAAAGCAGTACGGGTATGAAACATGAAATACTGGCCAGATATGACGGTAAAAAAATTGTGCCATTGAAGTATTTAAACGATACTGCCTGGGGGCTGTCACCTATTAACAGGGAACAGAAAATGGCCTTTGAATTGCTGATGGATCCGAGTTTGGATTTTGTATCCATAACCGGTGGTGCAGGCTCTGGCAAAACCATATTGTCAACAGCTGTAGCCCTTCAAAAAGTCATAGAGATGGGAGTATACAGAAAAATTGTTTTTGTACGCCCTGTTGTAGCTGCCGGAAATGATATAGGCTTTCTCCCCGGAACTGAGGACGAGAAGCTGCGTCCATGGATGGGAAGCTTTTATGATGCAATAGAAAATCTCATGAATAATAAGTATACAAGAAAGGAAAAAGAAAAGCAGCCAAGACTGCGTCACAATCACAACGATGACCATCACAGTATGGAATTTTATGTGGATGATTTCATAGATATGTATAAACAGCAGGGTGCCATTGAGACCAAGACCTTTACCTATATGAGGGGAAGGACATTGTCCGATGCCATGGTTATAGTAGATGAAGCTCAGGAAATAACGCCTCATCTTGCCAAGCTCATGCTGACTCGTGCCGGTTTTGGATCAAAATTCGTATTTTTAGGAGACCCCAGTGACAATCAGATAGACAACGTTTTGGTAGATGCCAAGTCCAACGGTCTTGTATATACTGTGGAGAAAATGAAACCCTTTAATATAACCGGCCATGTGGCATTAAAGCGTGTAGAGCGAAGCCCCCTTGCCGAAATCGCCGAAAAATTTATGTAAAAGTTAGGGCTGCTTTACGAACAATGCAATAGACCCTTTTTCTTACAATACCTAGCAAAAGTTTGGGGATACTTCTTTAGAAGTGTCCCCTTTCCACTTACCTGAAAGCAAAGCTTTCAGGATTTTGATTATTATTTATATACCAGCATTGTATTTGTGCTGGCCCAGGAAGGATATTGACTGGGCCCTTCTATAAAGTCAAAGGTTATTCCGTCATTCGGCACATCATAAAGTATGCTTACAGCATCCTTTTTGGCTATGGGAAAACTTATAAAGGTAGTGCCGTTAATCTTTTTAGTTGATGCAGGAAGCACATTCTCAAGAGAATAGGAAGCAAAGAGCTCGGGAGGGTTTTTAAAGCCCTGCCTGCAGTATGCTACATAATCATTAAGGGAGTCTGCCTCATGAATATTTCCTGCTATATAATCGCTGGCATGATAATCTTCAAGATTTCCGCTCTCTACTGCAGAATATCTGAAATCATTTCTGTAATGGGTAAGTGTGAATATATAATATTTTCCGTTATGCTTTACATAGTTTTGGGCATATCCCGTACCGTCTTCCTGGAAGTATTGCAACACGCCTACTTCTTCATAATCACCGCTTAAAAGATACACACCTAAATTAGCCATGCTTCCATAGCCGCCCTTGTTTGCTACCAAGGTATTGAACCCGGGCTTGTAATGCTCCCACATGTTGCCTTTATCATCTATATATGCAACATCATATGCCCCTTTAAAATCGGCATATCTTATATACTGTATAACATCATAAAGAGTGTTCAAATTAGTCTTTAATATGTCCGGATCCTCAATCAGATAAGACAGCTGTTCCTTTGTAAACTGAGGCTTGCCTAATACATTTGCCGGAACCCAATTCACATTTTTATGCACCTTTACTTTAAAATCAGCATTATATCTTAAGCTGAAGTCGTTATATTTATCGCTGGAAACCACATTCACAAGTTCATTTAATGTGGAAGTCGCCACTGCTCCTTCTCCGCCTAACACCTTGATCCTGTCTATGGATTGCATTTTCAATGCCACGTAATTTTTCGTTACTACTCCGGGCTCCTTATCTACGAGAATAATAGGCGATGATGATACCGGCGCTATCGCCGAACCTGCAAGGGCATCGGGAAAATTGTTTCCGGTAGCTATATATGTAACACTGAAATTAAGAATATTTGAAAATTCCTTAAGTATTTCCACATTGGTCTCGTACCTGTCCTGTCCGAAAATCCTCTTGGGATTTGGTACCTGAAAGGCCACTTCACTGCTGATTTTATCCGGTCCGCCGATTATATAAGTATTTTTGACCCCGGTATTTCTGATATATTCCACAACGCTTTTAGGCAATACATCGCCTGATGTCAGTATTACCGGCATACCTTTTTTGGCAGCAATGGGGGCGATGGACAATACATCTGCAAAACTGCTTTCAGAAGCAATGACTATTTCACTTGAATCACCCAGAGTTTTTGCAATCTCCAGCTGAGTTTCGTATTTATTACTTCCTGAAATCCTGGTGCAGGATATACCAAGAGCAGTCACAGCATCCTTGACATTTTCCCAAATGGCTTCTCTATCTCCGATTATGTATACCTTTTTAACTCCCAATCTTTTCAACTCATAGCTTACCCTTGAATCCAGGGAATTTTTGGCGTTCAATAATATGGGGGCATTAAGCTTGTGTGCTAACGGCGCTGCACAAAGTGCGTCGGCGTAATCTTCACCAGTGGCTATAATGGCATATTCCGTTGAGTCTGCCTTCCAGCCATATTTTGAAACCTCAATTGCCGTGCTGTAACGGTCTTCTCCCGCCAGGCGGTCTATCTGTGTCCATGCATATGCCTTGACAGATGTAAAGAGTATACATGCACAGGCAATTATCATGATGCTTAATATGGATCTTGCTTTACTCATAATAGTACTTCCCCTTAATATGGTTTAATCCTTAGACTTATATTAATTTAGCTCTTTTAATTTTATCCCGCCCGTATTTATCTCTGATTTTATCCATAACCCGCTCTATACATTCCTCTTTATTACTGTCATTAGAAGATTCAGCATCTAAAAGTGATATCTGCTCTATAGCCTGGCCTTCAAAATTATCTATGCCGATGCCCAATAAGCGTACAAAACGGTTGATATTCCAATTTTCTTTCAAAAGGCTTATGCCGGTATTATATATATCTTTAGTAAGGTATGTAGGAGGTATTGATCTCTGCCTTGTTATGGACTGAAAATCGCTGTACTTAATAACTATTGATACAGTTCTGCCTTTCAGGCCCAATTTTCTTGCTTCTTCTCCGACTTCTTCGGAAAGCTTCATAATTACCGTCTTTGCATATTCTATGTCGTTTATATCCCATTCCAATGTCGTCGAACGGCTTATGGATTTGCTTTTATGAACCGGACTATTTGATACAGCTCCATAATCTATTCCCTTTGCAAGATTATATAGCTCATAGCCATATTTGCCAAAGGCTTTGAAAAGAAGCTCTTTATCCCATTTTGCTATATCACCAATGGTCTGGATACCGAAATCCAAAAGCTTCTTTTCCGTTTGCTTTCCTATGCCATACATGTCCCTTACGGGCAGAGGCCATAGTTTTTCTTTTATATCACCTTGCCATAATTCTGTGATGCCTAAGGGCTTTTTAAGCTCTGAGGCCATTTTGGCAAGAAATTTATTCTGAGAAATACCTATGGAACACCATAAATCCAGCCTTTCCATAATATCCTTCATTATCTTTTGTGCCATATCGACAGGTTTTCCAAAGAGAGCTTCGCAGCCTGTCATGTCCATCCACGCTTCGTCAATGCTGTTCTGCTCAATTACAGGAGAATATTCCCCAAGGAGCTCCATCACTTTTTTTGATACGCTTTCATAATATTCATGGTCCGGAGGCACCAGTTTCAATTGGGGGCATAATTCCCTTGCCTTATGTACCAGCATGGTGGTTTTAACACCGTATTTTCTAGCATCGTAATTTGCCGCAAGTATGATACCCGTTCTCTTTTTAGGATCTCCTGCAACTGCCGCAGGCTTTCCTTTTAACTCCGGATTTCTCGCCATTTCACAGCCTATAAAGAAGGCATTCATATCAACAAGAAAAATAACTTTATCCATATTTTTCCCTCATTCTACAGTAATCACCTTGACAGCATAATTATTATAGCACATTTCTTCATCATTATTTCAAATGCAAGTGTAAACTTTTTATTACCAAAAAAATAAACAGCTATAGGATTTTGTAAAAACATGCAATTTAATCCTATAGCCATTATAATTTTCTATTGCTTAAAATTTATTATTGTGTATTTTGCCGTAAAGCAAATCCTCATCACTATAAGGCTTCTTATCTTCTGCAGGATAGCCTATGGCTAAAATACACAGTACGCTGTATTTGTCGGGAATACCTAAAAGCTTTTTGACATAATCTCCTGCCTTAGTATTTTCATCATGTACCCTTTCCCTTGTTTGCATCCAGCAGGAGCCAAGTCCCAGGGAAACGGCGGTCAGCTGCATAATGGAAGCTGTAATGGAAGCGTCCTCCACCCATACATCGCAAATTTCATGATCTGCAAGGACCACAATTCCCAAGGGCGCGTCGGCTAAAAACTTTGATCCGTTTCCTCTGAAATTGGAAAGCTCTTTTAAAACTTCCTTGTCGGTCACCGCAATAAACTCCCACGGCCTTAGAGCTCTTGAAGAAGGTGCAAGCAAAGCTGCCTTGAGAATGGTGTCAATCTTTTCCTTCTCCACTTCCTTGGGTTCAAATTTTCTTATGCTTCTTCTTTTTTTAAGTAAATCCAGCATTAATAATCCTTCCCTTCATATATATAATAAACATTTATTTATCCTATTATTTAATTTTTACAGGCATTCCTCAAATCTGCTGATCAATTGTCCATTAATCTCCACCTTTTCAGTAAACATGGAAAGTGGTCTTACCCATATGCCGCCTTCACCGTACAGAGCCTGATATACAACCAAGTCCTCCATGGTCTCGGAATGCTTTGCAATATGGAGCACCAGATATTCGTTGCCTTTAAAGTGCCTGTATTTTTTTCCCGGCTTTATTTCCTGCTGTGCCATTTTATGCTTTCCTTTCCTATTTATATATACTAAATAATATCAAAGAAATTTTCAGCAGTACAGTACGTACAAAAAAAAGTTACTGCATAGCTTCCTCTAGGGGGATCTATGTCCCCCTTCTGTGTAAAAATGCCTTAGCATTTTTACTTAGCACCGCCCTTAACGGCAAGGACGTCCCGTCCTTTGCAATCCTGGTTTTTTGTATAATAGGAAAGTTTTTTTTCCTATTATACAAAAAATAAATCACTGTCGGGGACTATGACAGTGATTTTTTAACGCTATGAAATTTTAATCAAATAGCTTTTGAGAATTTCTTAATTTTTCTGTTCTTACTGAATGTCTATTTTCTTCTTTTTGTCATTGCCTTTGTTGAGCTTGGGAAGAACTACTTTTAAGACACCGTCCTTAAAGGATGCATCAATGCCGTTCTGGTCTACATTATCTATATGGAAGCTTCTTTTGAATTCACCGTAATGTCTTTCTCTTCTTACATAGTTTTCTCTTTTATCCTCAGTTGTTTCATCTCTTTTTGCTGTGATCACAAGATGGTTTTCATTAAATTCAATGTCTATAGCTTCCTTTTTGATTCCCGGCAAGTCGGCTTCAATGAGATAATTTTCTTCTGTTTCCTTCAGGTCAGCTTTGAAATTACCGCCCATGTTAGTCATGAATGACATAAAATCATCATCAAAGAAGTTTTTAAAAAACGGTGAGAAGAATTCGTCCCTGCCTGTCAAATCATTCTTTCTGAAAGGTACCATATCAAACATTATCACTCACTCCTCTTAAAGTATTTTTGTTGTTTTAACTATATAATAATAGAATAGTCAAAGAAAGTCAAAGTCAAAAAAGAATATATTTTTTGAAATATTTCAAAATAATCAATGTCATCTTTACATAATTCATTGTAACTAGTTTTTTTCAAAATAAACTTGGATTTTTGAGCTAATTTGGCTTCTTTATGGTAAAAATTTTCATTATGAAAAAATATTTTTTAATTTATATTTATTTATTTATTTTTATCTATAAACAAGAATCCGAATCTATCTGGACTATAGTATCATTTTTAGGAAAAATTCATAGTTTACAATCATCATGTGGAATAATCAGTAAAAATAATAAAATATTAAGTAGAATAATTATAAAGTTAGTGTTAAAATGTTCATACAAATAAATATCAGACAACAAGTGGCCGGTGATGAACCGGCATAATAGGGAAACAGGTGTAAATCCTGTGCGGTGCCGCCGCTGTATAAGGGGAGAAGTCCTATGTTACCACTGGGAAACCGGGAAGGTAAGGCCTTTGATGAACCTTGAGCCAGAAGACCTGCTTGATGCGTATTCATTGTTGAACCTACGAGCTATAGGGAGATGAAAAACAGGTGTAGTGAGTGTGTCTGTTTGAAGATAAATATGCCCCTTTATCCATGTAGGATAGAGGGGCTTTTTATATTATATATTAAATTTAGGAGGAATATTAAGATGAAAAAAACATTAAGAAGTTTGCCCAGATTACTATTTCTGCTTGTGATTTTATGTATTGTTTTAGCCGGGTGCGGCTCGAACAATAAGCCGGCACAATCCGGCACCATTGGTCCGGAGTTTATAAAAAATGAAACCGAAAGCACTATAACTATTACGGATCCTTTAGGGAATGAAGTGACCCTTCCCAAAAACCCTCAAAGGGTAGTCAGCCTATATGCATCCTACCTTGATTTGTGGTATGAAGCCGGAGGAAAAGCTATTGCAAGCGTATCATCAGCTTCACTGCCGGAAGGTGTTGAGGATTTAGGCAGCATGAGCCAAATCAGTCCTGAAAAAATACTTGCACTTAAACCGGATCTCATGATTTTAACCAGCAGTATGGAATCTCAGGTTGCTCTAAAGGATATATTGGAAGAGAATAAAATACCTTATTTATTTGTAAAATATGATCTTTACCAGGATTATATCGATAATCTTGAGTTAATGTCCAGGCTTAATGGAACTCAGGAACAGGTAGATCCCAAAGTTAAAGAGATCGAAGATAAAATTAATGCGACAATCGATGGAGTAAAAGGAAAAACAGCTCCAAAAGTACTTATTATGTTCACAACAAGCAAAGCCATATCATGCGAAGTATCAAAGGGAACTACAGGAAATATGGTTGAACTCCTCGGGGGAACTAATATAGTAAAGGATATACCAGTTGAAGGCGAAACACGTGTGGATTTCAGTATGGAAAGCATTGCAGCAGGTGATCCGGATATGATTTTGATCAAAACCATGGGCGATGTCGAGGCATGCAAAGCATTGGTCAAAAAAGAACTGGAATCTAACGAGGCCTGGGCAGCCATGCGCGCCGTGAAAGAAGGCAAGGTCTATTACCTGGATAAAGAATTATTTTTAAATAAACCAAATGAGAGATTCCCTGAAGCATTTGAAACATTGGCCGGATATTTGTATCCGGATAAATAAAATCTTAGAAATACTATTTTCAGGCAGATAACATGACGGTACAATTAACTGATTCCTTAAAAAAAATACGAGAAAGAACAGTATTCAGGGTTACTGTTTTAATCTCATTAATTATTATTTTAATTTTATCACTATTTATAAGTACAGCACTGGGAGCCTATAAAATAACTGTCGGGGAAGTCTTGAGAACCATATTTGTAGAAAGAGAAGGACTAAGCCGCCAGATTATTTGGACAATCCGGTTTCCCAGGACATTGGTGGCAGGATTGGTAGGTGTGTGCCTTTCATTATCGGGAGTTATATTACAGGGGATTATGAGAAATCCCCTGGCCTCTCCCAGTATTATCGGTGTTTCTTCAGGTGCGGGAATAACGGGAATATTCATACTTATACTTTTCCCGGAGTTTATTTATTTAGTACCTCCCGTATCTTTTATCGGAGCTTTATCGACCACTCTTCTTATATATGCACTTGCATGGAAAGACGGTATAAATCCCATGCGCATGGTTTTGGCAGGTGTGGCAGTTTCAGCCTTCTTAGGCGCAGGAATCAATGCCTTGCTTATTTTCTTCCCAGACCGTGTCCAGGGAGTGGTGGATTTTATGGTGGGAAGCCTTGCCGCAAAAACCTGGAAGCATTTTAGAATGCTATGGCCATACACCTTTCTGGGTACGGCACTTCTTATGCTCTTGTCCAAACAGTTAAATACCTTATTACTAGGCGACGAAATAGCAATTGGCTTAGGAATACATGTTGAACGAGTCAGAATGATTTTTATTGCCATATCTTCTCTGCTGGCAGCAAGCGCTGTAAGCGTTGTCGGCCTGTTGGGATTCGTAGGGCTGATTGTACCCCATATGGCAAGGCTTTTAATTGGTTCCGACTACAGATACCTAATTCCTGCCAGTGCGCTTTTAGGAGCAATAACCCTTATATTTTGCGATACAGTAGCCAGGCTTGTTTTAAGCCCGATGGAAATTCCCGTGGGAATTATTATGGCGATGCTTGGTGCTCCGTTTTTTCTATATCTTTTAAGAGGAGGGCTGAAAAAAAATGCTTAAGGCTGTGAACCTGTCCATTGGATATGGAAATAACAAGGTTATTAATAATTTTGATCTAACCATAGATAAAGGCGATTTGATAACCATTATAGGGGTGAACGGCTGCGGAAAGTCAACGCTTTTAAAAAGCCTTTCCAGAAGCTTGAAACCCTTGAAGGGTGTTGTTTATCTCGACGGGCAATCCATATTCAGGCTGGATACTAAAAAAGTTGCAAGAAGGCTATCAATACTTCCTCAGGCTCCGAAGGTTCCTGAGGATTTCACAGTCCGGGATTTGGTCAGCTATGGGAGGCAGCCTTACCTTGGACTGACCGGTAAACTAAAGAGACAAGACCATGAAGTAATTGACTGGGCCATATCTGCAACCCGTATTGATTATCTTCAACATCGCCCGGTAAACACCCTTTCAGGTGGAGAGCGCCAAAGGGCATGGCTGGCCCTTGCACTGGCACAGCAGCCGGAGGTTCTTCTCTTAGACGAGCCTACCACATTTCTTGATGTTTCATGTCAATTTGAAGTATTGGAGCTTGTAAAAGCATTGAATTCCATCCTTGGGATTACAATTGTCATGGTGCTTCATGACATAAATCAGGCTGCCAGGTATTCAAAACATATGGTCGTTTTAAAAGACGGCAATGTTTATAGATCAGGCACACCTGAAGAAATCGTAACAGAAAAGGTGCTGGAGGAAGTTTTTAATATTAAAGTTAGAGTTTTTAGTGATCCTGATAATAATTGCCCCTATTTCATACCTGTAAGAGGTAACAGTGAATGCGCTGCCGCCCTGGACTTGTATAAGAAATAATATAGCTCCTATTTTACCAGCCTCTGCTGTAATCCTCAAAGCAGTCCAGGCATACTTTTTTGCCTTCACTAAGCCTTATTTTATGCTCCGGAGCTCCCTCTCCGCAAACTTCGCATATTATGGTCTGAAATATTCTTGCCTCTTCAGGAAGTTTAAATTTAGGGGCTTTAATATCAAATATTTCATCAGCGGGAGCGCTTAATATGTATTCCTGGCGCTCCTTTCTTTCCATCTTTCTTGTAAAAGGTTTCAATACAAGCCTTATACTTTCTCCTGTCTTTCTGTTAAAAAAGCTATAAGCCTGTTTTCCCGTACCTCTATATATAAGATTGCCTTTCCCCAGACTGCAGCCTGTGATGACCTGAATTGCATCCACACCGCAGGCATCATTTTCTGTGATACACACCAGCTCTTCATCGGATGAAAATTTTATACCCAGCTTATCTACAGCTGCTTCACTGGCCTTTACTCCTATGGCCAGACCTGGGCATTCATGTCCATGAAACTCCACACATTTTTCCCATATCTTTTTGTCCATTATTGATCCTCCCTGTTTTTTAAATTAATATATTTCTATTATTAAATTTACATATTTTATACTTATAATGCAAACTCTAAGTCAAAATACAGATACAATTTGGAGGTAATTTTACTATGAGCTGTTCAGTATTAAAAAAACAATTTGAAGATGAAATAAATAGGGGCATAACCTTTGAAAGAACCATGGAATTTTATAATGATGTTAAAGGATCAATAGATGCCCATAGGATAGAACTGGCCCAGCTTAAGCAATCTAACAGCGACCCCAATGAAATCCATCATTTGCAGGAACACATTGAAGAAGGAGAACAGCTTTTAAATGAAATTAAATCCCTCTCCTTGACATTGAAAAACTGATTTTAAGCGGGATAAACCATCAATTACGGTTTATTCCGCTCTATTGTTCTCTAAATTTTACGTATTTTTCCCTGTAACTTATTTTATACAGAAGTTCCGGAAACTATATACATATTATCATTTTCCAAGCAGACTTTTATTGCAAGACCTGTTTTCTTCATCATATATGCAGTATAATGAGCCTCCGGCAACACGTCTTCTTCCACCATCTTATTTTTACTGTGAACCCGGTTTATATCATCCCTGCTCTGTGAGTGGCAGATACTTAAACTGCCCCCTTTATCCACGTATCCGTACAGCCTTTTTATAAGTTGTTCTTTTTCCTGAAAATGAGGAAAACATGAATACAGTATAATAGCATTATATTTCTCCGATGGTTTAAATTCCATAATATCCTGCGCCACGAATTCCACATTATCATAACTAAATTTTTTCTTTGCTGCCTCAATCATATTTTCCGATATATCCACCGAAGTAATACTGCCACCATCCCCCGTCAGCTTACGAAGAAAAAGTGTAAGTACCCCCGTACCGCACCCTACATCCAGGATTTTATCTCCTTTGTTTATACCCACATAGTCCAGCAGCATTTCAATCTTTTTTGAATCGTGATAGCAGATTTCATCCCATTTATGGGCCAGATTGTTAAAGTACTCCCTCTGACTCTCCATAATTATACCGCCTCCTTCACATTGTGAGGGGCTTTTTCACTTTTTTTAACCAGTTTCACTATGATAGGAACAAGAATAAGTTGAATTATAATACCTGGTAAAGCTACAATAAACAAGCTATTCATGAATGCAATAAAGTTAAAAGCCTTACCCATGACTAATGCTGTCAATATCCAGTTACCCGTAATTGAAACAAGTCTTCCGGATAACATCGATAATATCAATGCAATATAAAGGTTAGATTTGTATTTATTAAATAGAAGTGATGCTGCTGCTCCATATACTGTCAGTTCAAGCATCATCACAATTCCGCTGGGCATTGGAGGCATTCCGGTAATAAGAAAGCTCAAGAGCGGAGCTAAAAAACCTGTAATGGCCGCGTATTCCCAAGGTATCATAAACGCTGCTATCAGTATTGGAATATGCATAGGCAAAAATATTTGCCCTCCCAGCCTGAATGTGTGAAAAACCGTGGGAAGCAATACAGCACAGGCAAGAAATAATGCTGCTTTTACTAAATTTTTTGTACTTGTGTTCATAATTAAATCCCCCTTAAAAATAATTTATAAAAAATAAAAGCCACGGAAGTTATATAACCTCCATGGCTATTAGTTAATCAATATTTACTTTATTTAGGCAGTAATATAATAAATTTATTTACTGATAAATTATTTTATCGGTAATTTTGAATTCTGAAATGGCGACTTTCACATATGCAATCTTCATGACTGCTAATTATATTATTATACTAATATTCTGTTATTATTTTGTCAATGCCTCAGAAAATAGAGTGCCAATTATTACAAAAGACAGATGTTTTTTTATATCTTTATTGTTACCTATCATTTCTTCTTAAGTTCTTTTCCAGCTTTCCTTATCATCCAGCTCATATTTACCGATATTTACTTAATCAACTTTTCAAGAATAATCTTATGTTCTACAAGAGCCATTTCCTTTATCCGCGCTTTTATCTGCTTCCTTTGATAAAATATGTTTTCAAGAAATATCTCATCTCCTTCGGGAATAATTTTATCGACTGATTCAAGATACAACCGAGGCATTCCATCTTCATCAAGAAGATAAACATTAGCTTCGCACATTTTCATACCCCCCTATAAAGTCTTTGACAATTTGAACCGCCTTATCTGAGAGATGCGGCAGCGGCTCGCTTTTATCCACGCCTACAATTTCTATATTGCATTTATTAAGCGGTAAGAGAATCTTCCTTGCCGTACTTTCTGCAATTGATTTTGACATCATAGGTGTCAATTCACCATGCATTGAATTTGCCGATATAATACCTATGGGCCCCATAATTACATCAACCTTACCTGAACTATAAACTATTGCATTTTCACCGGTAGCCCCTTCATTTGCGCCTGCCTTAATCATAGCTGCCGTAGCAAGAGCATTTGTACCCAGTGCGATTATCTCGGTATCCTCCGGCAGTTCTTTTCTTAGCTTTTCAACAATTGTTTTACCAATGCCGCCTCCCTGTCCATCTATAACAGCAATCCTCATAGTATCCTCCAAATCATGATAAGCTTTCTTAAATGAAATTTCTCCGATGGGCGCCTCATATTATCTCCTTAAAAATAAGAACCCCACCCGCTATAGAAATCAAAGATTGCTATAGCTTCCGGGAACCTATGTTTGCGCAATAATAAAAGCCATGAGGGCTATTTCTGTCATAACAGAAACATATAACCTTCATGGCTATTGTTACTTAATATATAATAATTTCACCAATATCATGTTGTAAAACCTTTGAGCCTTCGTGACTCTATTTAAATATATATTATACCATTTATAAAGATATTGCTATAATTATTTTAATTTAAATTGCATAATAGCCTTGTTCCGCTGTAGCTAATTTATTACCACTAAATATTAAGCCGTTTCTTTCAATAGAGTATTGTTAGGTGAATTCTCTTCCACCAAATTTACGCTCTTGTGGCTGTATATGAACCAGTAAGCAAGACCAACGCAAACTGCTCCCCCTACGATATTCCCCAAAGTTACGGGGATGAGGTTTTTAGTAATGAATGTTCCCCAATTCAAGGCTGCTATCTTCTCAGGGCTTACCCCTAATTTAATCGCCTGCTCAACGAATGCAGGGTTGCTCTTTGCCATTATACCGGCAGGTATATAGTACATATTTGCTATGCTGTGCTCAAATCCTGATGTTATAAACAGCCATATTGGAAAGAATATTGCAAATACCTTGCCTGTTATATCCTTTGCGGCAGATGCCATCCATACAGCTATGCAGACCAGCCAGTTACAAAGTATACCCAAGATAAATGCATTTGTAAAAGTTAAGCCCGTTTTATACGTTGCTGTTTTTATTGTGTAACCTCCAAGAAGTCCGCCTGAAAAGCCAAGCTGTCCCGACTTGAAAATCAAGTATGCTATCAATACTGAGCCTATAAAATTACCTATATAAACAAAGAACAAGTTTTTAGCCATGTCACGCCATCTAGTCCTGCCCTCGGCGCAAGAAATTATAATAAGACAATTGCCTGTAAATAATTCTCCGCCTGCCATGATAACCATCATAAGGCCCGTTGAGAATAATGCACCTGCCAGAGCTTTGCCTATACCAACAGATTCAATAGTATGAATTGCCTGATTGGAGCCTTCAGCCGCAAATGCTATAAAAGCACCGGCAAGAATTCCTAAAAGAATCAATTTCTTAGATGATAAAGTGGCTCTTTTATGACCTGATTCAACATAGTTTTTTGTTATTTCCTGTGGTGTATAAAACAAATCATTCCTCAATTTCATTCACTCCTTCCCTACATATCGATATCCCGTTTGACTCGCCTTTACTATATTAAGATAAAATCTAATTCAAATCAACACTTTGACAAAGATGAGCAAATTACTTCAAAAATTAATAAATATTTTGAAATAATATGAAAAATTAAATTACTTTCTTATAAAATAGTTAATTATTTAAAAGTTTAAAAATCAAAACATCAAATTTTTTGTATTGACAAGGTGAATCTGCTATAATAGCCAATGGAAGCTCTATATGGAGTTGTTATATATACAGCATATAATGAATTTATTCTATATAATAGAGAAAAAGATTGGGCTGCATAGATGTTTTCATAATAATGAGGTGGTTAAACTGGTTGATAAAAATTCTACAAGGTTATCTCATAATAAACTTAAGTCTAAATCTAAAATATGGATAGAAGTTGACGGGCAGGTAGTTTTCGGTGATGGAAGAATAGCTCTTTTTGAAGCCATAGAAAAATTAGGCTCAATACGTCAGGCAGCGGCTTTATTAGGTATGTCCTACAGGGCTGCCTGGGGTAAAATAAAATCAACAGAGGAGCGTTTAGGCCTTGAGCTTATTAAAAAGTATACCGGCGGAGCAAACAGCGGGGCAGTTCTCACTGATGATGCCAAAGAGCTACTGGACATTTACCGGCAATTCAAGAAAGATGCCATAAACTCGGTAGATAGTTTATTTGCCAGCTATTTCAACAAATTCCTGAAAAATTCCGATAATTTATAAATCATTATGCCAACATTGACATAACCAATCCGAATAGTTAAACTAAAAATAGTCGGATTTTTTTATTTTCATTATGTCTATTTTGGCATAACATTTTTAGAAAGGAGGACTTAATTTGGTTAATTTAACTATTGATGGACAGAAGATAACCGTTCAAGATGGAACAACCATACTGGAAGCTGCCAGAGAATTAGGTATCGACATACCCAATTTCTGTTATGATAAGGATTTAACTGTAACAGCTGCCTGTCGTATGTGTGTTGTTGAAGTTGCCGGCGCCCGTAATCTGCCTGCAGCCTGCGCCACACCCGTAACTGAAGGAATGGTTATACAAACCGAATCGCCCAGGGTTGTTGAATCCAGAAAAATGAATTTGGATCTTTTGCTGGCCAATCATCCACAAGACTGTTTAACCTGCGAAAAAACAGGCGATTGCCGCTTGCAGGATTATTGCTACAGGTACGGCATCAAGGAAAGCTCCTACAAGGGCGAGAAAAAGCAAATAGCAATAGACAGCGAAAATCATCTGATTGAGCGCGATCAGAACAAGTGTATCTTATGCGGAAAGTGTGTGAGTGTCTGCCGTGAGGTACAGGTTACAACGGCTGTGGATTTTATCGGACGCGGATTTGACACCAAAGTTACACCTCCCTTTGATTTGCCTTTATCTCAAGATTCATGCCGCTTCTGCGGGCAATGTGTAAGCATGTGCCCGACTGGTGCCCTTACCAACAAGCAATTTAAAGGGGTAAGGCCATGGGAAGTCAAAAAGGTTCAGACAACCTGCCCTTTCTGCGGTGTAGGATGTAATTTTGATTTAAACGTAAAGAACGGAAAGGTGGTAGGTGTTACACCAAATGCCGATGCACCCGTTAATGGCCGTTCAATGTGCGTAAAGGGCCGTTTCCATACGGATATGATATACAGCCCTGACAGAATTACTACTCCCCTTATTAAAAAGGAAGGAAAATTTGTGGAGGCAAGCTGGGAAGAAGCCCTGAGTCTTGTTTCTGAAAAATTTAAAGAAATAAAAGCCCGGGACGGCGGTGATGCAATAGCTGCATTAAGCTCTGCACGCTGTACAAACGAAGATAACTGGGCAATGCAAAAATTCATGCGCGCAGTAATAGGTACTAATAATGTTGACCACTGCGCACGTACCTGACATGCTCCGACAGTGGCCGGTCTGGCTGCAACATTAGGAAGCGGAGCAATGACAAATTCCATCGATGAGATAGAATTTAACGATGTATTATTTATAATAGGTTCAAATGCCCCGGAGGCACATCCCGTAATCGGAAGTAAAATGAAGAGAGCTGTAAGACGCGGCGCCAAGCTTATTGTCGTTGATCCAAGGCGTACTGAGCTGGCACAGCATTCTGAAATTTGGCTGCAAATCACTCCGGGTACCGATGCCGCATTGATTAACGGTTTGATTTATTTAATCGTTAAGAACGGCTGGGCTGACATGAAATTCGTTGAAGAACGCTGCGAAGGCTTTGATGACATGTGGAAGGTGGTTCAGAATTATCATCCTGAAATGGTAAGTGAAATTACAGGTATACCTGTGGATAAGATTTACGCTGCTGCCGAGCTTTATGCTAAAACAGAGAAGGCTGGAATCTATTATACCTTAGGTATAACCGAGCATACCACAGGAACTGAAAATGTTATGAACCTGGCTAATCTCGCCATGGTTACAGGACATTTAGGAATTGAAAGCGCAGGTATAAATCCTCTGCGCGGCCAGAACAACGTTCAGGGTGCCTGCGATTTGGCTGCACTTCCAAACGTATATCCCGGTTACAGATCAATTGCAGATCCGGCAGCTAAGGCAGCCTTCGAGGAAGCCTGGGGAGTACCATTAAGCGAAAAGATGGGCTTGCGTATACCCGAAATGATAGATGTAGCTGTTTACGGCAAATTAAAAGCTATGTATATCATGGGTGAAGATCCTGTGCTTACTGACCCGGATGCCAACCATGTAAAGAAAGCAATGAGCAGCCTTGAGTTTTTGGTAGTTCAGGACCTTTACATGACAGAAACCGCAAAATTTGCTGATGTATTCCTGCCTGCTGCATTATATGCAGAAAAGGACGGTACATTTACAAATACCGAAAGACGTGTACAAAGAGTAAGAAAAGCTGTGGAAGCTCCCGGACAGTGCAGGGCTGACTGGGATATCATCTGTGATATATCAAAACGCATGGGCTATAACATGGATTATAAAGATGCGGAAGAAATATTTGAAGAAATCAGAAGATTGACCCCCAGCTATTCAGGAATAACCTATAAGCGTATTGAAAAAATAGGCTTGCAGTGGCCTTGTCCAACGGTCGAACATCCGGGAACAAAATACCTTCATAAGGGTGTATTCCCGAGAGGAAAAGGTTTGATGCAGGGTATAGAATACAAAGCGCCTGCCGAACTTACAAACCAGGATTATCCAATGCTTCTTACTACAGGACGTATGCTTTATCATTACAATATAATGACAAGACATTCATCCAATCTTGATACATTAAGACCCCATGAGCTGGCGGAAATTAATCCGGAAGATGCAGAAAAACTGGGAATCCAAGACGGAGAAGAAATAAGGGTTACATCCCGCAGGGGTTCCATAGTAACCAAAACAATTATTACCGATAAAGTATCTCCGGGTGTGATGTTTATGACATTCCATTACAAGGAATCGCCGGTTAACGAGCTTACAAATTCAGCATATGACCCAATATCCAAGACTGCTGAATACAAAGTTTCTGCTGTGAAAATTGAAAAATTTGCCGCAGCAGGAGGCGTATAATGGCGCCCGCCGTATCCTTTGTGGGTTGGAGTAATTCAGGAAAAACAACTTTTATATCAAAAGTAATAAGAGAGCTTAAAAGCCGTGAAATATCAGTCGCCGTTGTTAAGAATACCTGTCATGATATAGAGACGGATATACCTGGAAAAGACACCTGGAATTTTGCACAGGCCGGAGCGGACACCGTTATATTAAACGGTCCCGGCATTTATGTATGCCAGGAAAAGGTAAGCAGACGGAAGGATATTTCAACCATATTAAAAGATATAACAGGAGTAGATATCATTATACTTGAGGGTGCAGCAGATCCTAACATCCCCAAGGTGGAAATATGGCGCAAATCTTTAGGGGAAAAGAACAGATTCCCGGCCGAAGATTTGATCGCTCTGGTGGCCGAAGGCCACCCCGAAAAGGGCTATGAAAAGCTTCCGCTTTTTAAACATAATGAAATAGGCGAGTTTACCGATTTTCTTTTATACAGCGCAGGCTTGGCAAAACGGCCCTATAAGAAAAAATTCAGGGATAATTTATCTTTTATACCGCTGCTGGGCAAAATCTCTCTTAAATTTAAATAATAGAATATGAGCTCCGAGCTTATGTTCCTAAGGTTTAAACTATGGAATGTCAGCCGATAGGGTGGGGCCGGAAACAGCCCCGCCTCCCCATTGGAAAGGAGTAATACCAGTTTGGTTTAAAAAAAGACCAGGCCTATTTCTCTTTGGCCTGGTCTTTTTTTAAACCAAACTTATTTATTTCAAATTTATAATCTTATATAATTTTAAGATAATATTTAACTAAGGGGTGCACAAATGAAAGAGTTTGTTAAACTTGAAGAAGCATATGAGATAATACAAAAGCAGGTAAGAGTCGTACAAAGTGAATGCGCTGAACTGTCTGAAGCCCTTGGGCGTGTTTTGTATGAAGATGTGAAATCCCCCATGAACTTTCCGCCTTTTGACCGCTCGCCCCTTGACGGTTATGCCTTAAGATCTGTTGATACAACCGGCGCCAGTGCTGATGCGCCTGTAAAGATTAAAGTTATTGAAGAGGTTCCTGCTGGCAGCCAAAGTCAAAGCATTGTGGGCAAAGACCAGGCGGTAAAAATCCTTACCGGCGCTCCCATACCAAAAGGAGCTGATGCTGTCATACGTTTTGAAGATGTTAAAGAAGGCGGCAGTTTTATTGAAATCTTTAAACCCTTAAAATCAAGTGAAAATATCTGCTTTGCCGGAGAGGATATAGCATTAGATGAAACTCTCATTGAAGCAGGAGTTATGCTGGAACCTGCGGCTATCGGTGCCTTAGCCTCCCTTGGAATTTCAGAGGCTAAGGTTTATAAAAAGCCCGCCATAGGCATTTTAAGCACCGGCGATGAGCTTATTGAAATTACTGAACCATTAAAACCTGCAAAAATATACAACAGCAATTTATATAACCTGACTTCCCATTTGAAGCAAATGGGCTGCAATGTGATAAACGGCGGCATAGCCACCGATAGTTGTGATATGATATCTCGAAAAATATCAGATATTTTACCACAAGTTGATATTCTCATTACTACAGGAGGAGTATCTGTAGGGGATTATGATGCCGTAAAGGATTCTTTAATAAAAATCGGCGCAGATATATTGTTCTGGAGAGTGGATATTCGTCCGGGAACTCCAATGGTATGTTCCATAAAGGATAATAAACTTATTTTGAGCCTTTCAGGAAATCCATCGGCTTCAATTATTACTTATTTGCTTCTTGCAGTGCCGGCAATAAAAAAGGCCATGGGAATGAAATCTGCTGAACATATAATAACTCCCGCTGTCTTAGAAGATAATTTTAAGAAAACAAGTCCCCAGAGGCGGATGCTGCGGTGCCGCAGTTTCATAGAAGAAGGTATATTAAAAGTAACACTGACGGGAAATCAGAGTCCGGGAATAATAAAGTCATTGATGGGCTGCAACACCATAATTGATGTACCGGCAGGCTCAGGTCCATTAAAGAAAGGGGATAAAGTCAAGGTAATACTGCTGTAAATATAAAAGAGGCCGCTTCATAAGTCAAATTTATAAAAAATGGTCTCCTAAAACATATTAAAATAAATATAAAATTAAGCACTCCTCTCCACATAGTGATATGCTCCCTTTATGAGAGACAGTTAAACATAAAAACACTGTTAATCATGAAGGGAGCATATCACAGATTTAGGAAACGAGGTGCTTTTGTTCTCACCTTAATCCACTGAAGTAACTAATGACACAGCCCCTTTGCATTTTACCGGAAAATCTTTATACCTTCCGTACCGAACAGATAGGTGAAACTGTCGGTACTCCTTTTTCATCGTAAGTTAAATTAGCTATTACACCATAAACTTCTTTTAGCATTTGAGATGTAATTACATCTCCGGGTTTGCCGGAACTGTGAACCGAGCCTTTTTCATCAATGATGACTACATGCTGTGCATATCTTGCCGCAAGATTTATATCGTGAATAACGACTATGATATCCACGCCCTGCCTGCCCACTATTTTTTGAAGAAGCTGGCACAGCTCCAGCTGTTTTTGCAAATCAAGGGAGTTTACAGGCTCATCAAGTAGTATCAATTTAGGATTTCTGACCAGAGTTTGTGCGATAAACACAAGCTTTTTTTGCCCTCCGCTTAATTCACTGAAGTTGCGGGCAGCAAGAGAAGCTATATTAAGAGATTCAAGGGTGTCCATAACGATATTCAGATCTTCATCTGACACTTTAGACTTAAGTTCAGGCAATCTCCCTAAAATGACCATTTCCAGTACGGTGAGAGCAGATATATCCACATCCATCTGAGGCAAATATGACATAAGCTTTATCTTATTTTCGGTGTCCATGTGAGTAATACTTTCTTTGCCGTATAATATGTTCCCGTCATAATCCAGCAATCCGAAAATGGCTTTTAAAAGGGTAGATTTTCCTGCTCCGTTAGGCCCAAGGACTACATTAAAACCTCTGCCAAAGGCAAGATTCAGGCCGTCGAATACCTTGTGCGATGTTTTATTCTTTTTATAGGAAAAGCTCAAATTATTTAAGGTAAGCATCACATACTCCTCATTTTACTGAATATTATGATTATAAAAAAGGGAATTCCTATTACTGACGTAACAAGACCTATAGGCAATATGACCCCTCTTATAATGACCTTGCTTATTACAAAAGCCAGAGACATCACAAAAGCGCCCATTAATGCCGAAAGAGGCATGAAAAAACGCTGATCTTCTCCCACCAGCTGGCGGGCTATGTGGGGAGCAATAAGTCCTATGAATCCTATGGTCCCTACAAAGCAGACAGCTACGGCGGAAAGCAGAGAAGTGATAAAAATGATTATTCTCCGTACTTTAGCAGTATCCACCCCTATACTCCTGGCCTTTGTATCATCAAGGGTCATGGCTGTGAGTTTCCATGCGTTTTTAAGCAAAATGGCAAAGCATATCAGAAGCACTGCAAATACTATGAAGAACTTGCTCCACGTTGTTTTCAAAAGGCTTCCGAAGTTCCAGAATATTAAGCTCTGAAGCTTATCCTCGTCTGCGATATACTGCAAAATCATAGTAAGAGAGTTAAAAAGAAAATTTAAAGCTACCCCGAACAAAACAATGGCAGTCTTGCCGATTTGTCTCTGACGTGAAAATATATATATGGCTGCAGCCACAAGGAGCGAAAATGCAAATGCATTGGCTGTTACAGCCAGCGTATCCGAAACATTAAATAAATTTGTGTTTAAAATAAGCCCCATGGCTGCGCCAAATGATGCCGCGGCAGAAATTCCAAGGGTGTATGGGCTTGCTATAGGATTGCGCAGTATTGTTTGTATTTCACATCCGCCGATGCCTAAAGATGCTCCGACAACAACCGCCATAAGAGCCATAGGCAAACGTATATCCATAATTATCATGGGGTTATGTCCATTCCCTTTTCCCGTAAGCAGCACCTGTAATACCTCACCGATAGCTATTGAAGATGACCCGATTGAAATGTTCAGTATCATCAGGAAGGCTACTCCTGTAAGAAGTCCGGTTATTAATACCATCCTTTTCTTTATAAGCTTGTTGTATAGTTTCCGGTTTACACTTTCCTCATGCTTTATTTTGAATCACTCCCTAGAATTTTTAATGAGAAGTACTGTCATCAAGGCTCATGAACCAGGTAGTAATATCGCTGTCAAGGAGCATAAACCTGTCAAAGAATTCGTTTAAAGTTTGATCCGGGTCGACCTCGGCAAATTCTTGGGGGTAAAAAATCTTTGCCATTTTAAGGCAAGGATAAAATGCAAATATGGATCTGTTTGTAGCATGAGCAAATTCGTACAAATTGCCGTTTTTAACTGCCGTCAGGTCATTCCATCCCGTTCTTTTCACTATATCAAATTCACATTCTTCTTTTTCTTTGAGTATATCCAGCCACCCGTCATTGACTCCGCTTAAAATAATGTAGTCCGGGTCGGCCTTTATAACATACTCAGGATCAAGGGTGTTGCTGCCGCCGCCTGAAGCCGCAGTGTCCTTAAGGAGCGCATCGGCAATATTTTCGCCGCCGGCAATGGCAATGGAAGTACCCCAGCCAGAAGCACTTGATGATGTGCTGCCATAAACTTCGGAATATCCTGATTTTTCATAGTAGACCGTTGGCTTGTCTCTGCGCTCGGAAAGATTTTTTGAAGCTATTAATTCATACTGTTTATCAATAAAGGCTGCAACCTCTTGAGCTTTTTCTTCCTCTTGGAATATCTGTCCTAATATTTTCATTGTTTGTTGCACAGACTTGTCCATTTTCTTGCCGGGAACATCTATGAGGACTATGTCTATTCCTGCAGCCGTAAGTTGTTCTTCTATTTCCAGAGCATATTTATGGGCCGACATTGCTGAATTAACTATTATAACATCGGGATCCATGGACAGTATCATTTCAAGGTCAAAAGGAGCATTATGGTCGGATATCTGTCCCAAATGTTCCATATAATTGCCGACAGTGGATTCATACAGCTTTGCGTACTTCTGTATCCCTCCGCCGCCGTCCTGCCCTGAAGCCACCAGCATGTTAAAAGCATCCTTGCCTTTAAGGGGTATAATATAGTCGATGACATCCATTGTACTGATGGCATATGAAGAAATGGGAAGGTCTATGGTTACATTTCTGCCCTTTGCATCCGTTACCGTTATAGAGCCTGTGGTTTTTTGCTTTTCAGGTATGGCATTTTTATTTATTGCAACAGTTGGCAATTCTTCATTTTTTTCCTGAGGGGCGGTATAAGCGTATTTTGAGGGGTCCTCTCCCGCCGCCTTCAGGGAGTTTGCAACCGCATTTATTATCCCGTTGCTTGTAAGGGTAGCGCCGGAAACTATATCCACATTAAGGGATTGTGACTCTATGATGAGTTTAGGCATCTTTTCTATTGCAACAGTCCCTATGCCTTTTGTTTCCGTATTTTCTCCTATGGTAATATTCACAATCCTGCCTTCTCTATTGATTTCCGTTGTTACTGCAAGCTCTCCGTGGTAGCCTTCCGCCTTACCGGTATAGCTGCCTGCTCTGCTTGCAGCTTCAGTTGGATTGGCCGTATTGGTTGCGGCCGGTTGACTGCACCCGGCTGCTATCATAGATACCATGATAAAAAATGCAGCCATGCTTGTCATAAATCTTTTTTTCATTTTTATCCACCCTTCTTTGTTTTTATTTGGATTCTAACCAAAACGTTTTACTTTGGCTATTCACCTCCTATAAAACTAAAATTATATCTTTTAAGGATTTTTCCAGTACATCCATATATTTTTTGACTTAAAGGTATCCTTAACAAAACCCTCCTCTGATATTTCCTCAAGATATTTTTTAACGGCTTCTTTTTTACTGTCACTGAATTCTGACTTTCTCTGCAGCTGAGCGCAGTAATAATTGAAGGCATCTTCCAGGGTTCTTGTTATCTCCCTGTCCATGTTATGATACGTAATTTCGGCATGAATCCCGTATATCCACAATGTGTTAAAGCTTAAATAAATATTTTTGCCATATTCTATATTGGACGGTTCTCTATTAAGTGCTATCCTTTCGATATCTTCCATGACCTTTTCATGCCTGTCTAAATGTCCGCTCATAAAGCAGTAGCCCTTTGAAACCTTCATGAGCTTTTCGAGGCTTTCTCTGCTGTTTATAGCAGGGCTCATTATAGCTGCCGCAAAATCAAATTTTTTATTCCACCCTAATTCGTCCACATTTACTTCTTCCCAGGGCATCTCCAAAAATTTAATATTTACTGCTCCCTCTTTTTCAGCATTTTCCTTTGCATATTCCAGCATCTTCGGAGAAATATCCAGTGCGGTAACATTGCTTGCAATTTGGGAAAGTTCTATTGCGTACTTCCCTGCACCACAGCCTATATCGATAGCATCGCACCCTTCATGCAGCATTCCTTTTTCAAGAAAGAAGCTAACAACCTGCTTAACATTTTTCTCGGATTTGTTGCTGTTAAAGTCCTTTGCCCTGAAATCCCAGTGATTTCTGCTCTCTTCAACAGAAGACACATTGCTGTTCCACAGCTTGTCAAAATAATCGAAATTCACTTTCATCACTCCTTATTTAGAATTTACAGATAGACAAAATCAAATAAAAAACTCCTGATATCCATCCACAAAGATGAAAAATCAGGAGTTCATTGCAAATTTAAACAAACTCTAATACACCACCCTCCATCTCTCGCAGAAGTTTTATGGTTTACAAACAGGCAGGTCTTCTGGCTCAAGTATCATCATCCTTACAGCCTTCCCGGTTGCCCAGTGGCATATTTGCAAGGACTACTCTTTTACAGCGGCGGGACCGCATGGGATTTCAACCCATTTCCCTTTTCATCGACTCAATTAATCGACACCTGTTTATAGTCTTTAATTGGCTCAATAGTAACATGTGAAAAATTTCAAGTCAATTAAGAATTCATTTATTTGCAATCGTAATATTTAATTCTGTATTAATAAAAACTATAGCTAAATTTAAAATATTTTATGCTCTTTAACAGTTATATAAAGAAAAACGCACCTTGCAAAGCATATAAAAATACCTTCCTGATAACTTCGTATTATCAAAAAGGTACTCAAATATCATATTCACAATACTCTATTGCTGTTTGTTCTCATCTCTCCATTCCTTCAATACCTTGCGGGCTCCTGCTATGGTCACAGGTATTTCCTTGAAATCAAAATCATCCTTGTCCTTCAATATCTCCATAAGATGACCTATTCTTGGAAGCCTTAAATGCACACTGCGTATGGCATTTTTTTCGGAAAATACCTGCTTTGGCGTGCCTTCCATTATAATCTTTCCCTCATCCATCACATAGACCCGGTCGCAATAAAGGGGCACTATATCTATATCATGAGTGGAAATTATGATCGTTAGCCCAAGCTCGTCCTGAGTTTCCTGCAATAGCTTCATCAGCTCGCTCACCCCCATAGGATCAAGGCCTGCTGTTGGTTCGTCAAGGACAAGTACCTGAGGCTCCATAACCAATATACCTGCTATTGCCACACGTTTCTTTTGGCCGAAGCTTAAGTTGTGGGTAGGCTTATCCTTTAAGTGGTAAATTCCCGTCCTTTTCATTGCTGTATCTACCCTTTTACGCACTTCTTCCTCCGGAAGCTTCATATTCATTGCCCCAAAGGAAACATCCTGATAAACGCTGGCTGAAAATAATTGGCTGTCCGGGTCCTGAAATACAATTCCAATGGCCTGGCGCAGCTTATTTAGACCTTCTCGTGAATAATCAACGGGTTTCCTGTCAAAATTTATTCTCCCGGAAGTCGGCCTCAAAATTCCGTTTAAATTAAGAAAAAGCGTGGACTTTCCTGCGCCGTTTCCGCCAAGTATTGCAGTCGTCTGACCTTTTTTAATCTCCATATTCACACCTTTTAATGCATGAGTTCCATCGGGGTAAGAATAATGAAGATCAATTACATCCAGTATATTTTCGCTCATTTAATATAAACCCCCTGAATACTGTCTTAAGTACAAAGCAATTAAAATAAAAATTACATTTATCAATACGACACCGGCATATTTTATATTACTTTTTTCAAATTCTTCCTCTAAAACATTAAGCTCTCCGTCATATCCCCTGGCTTCTAGGGCAGTATATAAGTCATTTGAACGTTTATATGACCTTATAAAAAGAGTGGATGCAAGGGCGCCAAGAGAACGGTATCCCCTTTTTATACTTGAATACCCCAGCCTTGAGCTCTGGGCGGTATACATGGTATCTGCCGTATCTAAAAGTATAAAAATAAATCTGTATATAAGGCTCATCATTTCCACCATGAGCTTGGGCACCCTTAGCTTTCTTAAAACCGAAAGCAAATCTATCATAGGTGTCGTCAGAGACAAAAAATACAAGCAGGATACCGAGGCCATAACCTTGAAAAAAAGCAGTGCCGCATCATTTAATCCTTCTTTTGATACGCCAATCCAGAAATCAGACATTTTAAGTGAAACTAAAAAAATTTCAGGATTATTTGATACATTAATGGCTATGGTCAGCAAGCTGATAATCAAAAAAGACATAGGTAAAAGTAACATCTTTACAAAAAGCAGGAAGGGAGTGCCGCCCTTGCAGACGGCAACCCACCCCATTATGGAAAGTATTATGATGGATATCAATATAGAATTTGCCCAAAGACACACTCCGAGGGTAAGCATGGCGAAGACAAATTTCAGCATAGGATCTGTTTTTTTTAACTTTGAAGCATAGGCATATCTATCAATGTTTACCATGAACGTGCTCCGTCCGGCCTTTTTTACGCCCTGCAAAATAACCGATACCGTAGCCTATAATGCCGGCACCTAAAGCTGCCTGGGATGAGAATAAAAGACTTTCAATTTCACCGCTGGGTGGCTCGTATATAGGTGAAAACCATGGCTCATATTCTGTATTTATTTCAGTTATTGCTTCTTCGGCCTCACCGTCGGCACCTCCGAACTCTGCATCCTTTGCAATTATAAGGGGAACAACGGTAATGACGACAACCAGCAATAATAATAAGAGGTTTGTAGTAAAAAGACTGCCTTTACTTGTTTTATTAACTGCCTGACTTTGCATATATTAAGCCTCCTTCACCAATAAATTTAAATCTTGTAATTCGTCTTTGGCATATGCTGATATGGCATTGAATATTATAACTGTCAATATACCTTCGCTTATGGCAAGAGGTATTTGTGTTACGGCAAATATACCCATGAATTTAGCAAGAGATGCAGCAAATCCTCCGACTTCTGCCGGGAAAGCAAGAGCTAACTGTACGGAAGTAGTCATATATGTAACCAAATCGCCTAATGCTGCAGCCAAAAAAACTGCAAGCCACTGGGGGCCTTTTCCCTTCATTACCAGTTTATATACACCGAAGGATACCAGCGGTCCTACTACTGCCATTGAGAAAGTATTGGCGCCAAGGGTCGTCAACCCGCCGTGAGCCAGTAATATTGCCTGAAATAAAAGTACGATAAGTCCTAATACCGACATGGTTGTAGGTCCGAAAAGTATGGCGCCCAATCCTACTCCTGTGGGATGAGAACAGCTTCCTGTTACTGAAGGCAGCTTCAGCGCCGATAATACGAAAGCAAAAGCACCTGCCATGGCAAGAAGTATCTTAACACGCGGGTTTTCTTTAACCGTCTTATTTATTTTAAATAAACCTAAGACTACAAATGGTATTGTGAATGCTCCCCAGGCTATAGCCCATCCTGGCTGTAAAAACCCTTCCATTATATGCATGGCTGAAGCTTTAAAGGGTATAAAGAAAATCATCAGCATTATTCCTAAACAAACCTGCAAACGCTTTGACATAAAATCCACTCCTTAAATTTTAATACTGTCATGTAAAATTGCCAAAACTAAAGCCTCCCGACTTTAGGTCAAGAGGCTATATGAATCCACATAAATAAATTGTCTTCATCAGCTGCACCTCCCTATCCTTCGTAGAGTGTAATGGTGTTTTTAAATACAGGCAGGTCTTCTGACTTAGCATCATCACCATGACACGCCTTCCCGGATAACCAGTGGCTTAGAAGTGTAATGGCTCCACATTTACAGCGGCGGGACCGTACAGGACTTTCACCTGCTTCCCTTTTATAATCTAAATAGATTAAACCTGTATTTCGCAATTCAATTGTCTTCTATATTATATCAAGATATTGGAACTATCTCAATAGCTTTTAAATAATTATTTAATTGACTGCCGAATGCAGGAAGCTTTGAAGGCCTGTTTTCAAAGCTGAATTTTTCCCCTTAAACCCCCGGCTGCTTCCCATTTTAGCATGGGTAAAAATTGTGGTCAAGGTATGGTTCACCTTGTCATGCCTATTTTTCTGCTGAAAGCATCAGCCTATTTGATGCAGGTTATAAAGGGGTAGTCACAAACGACCACCCCTCGGATTACATCAGCCCGCAATGCGGGCTGATGAATATTTTTTAATTCTTCGACATAGAGGCAACAGTATCGTCAATGCGGTACATAATACTTTTTTGCCTGATCTTTTGATTTTCAAGTTAACACCTCCATATTAATAAAAAATAAAAATGGCGCAATTACCCTCTTACCACAAAGAAGCGGCAGAAAGGTAATTAACGCCAATAATAAAATCTGCTTTAAAGAAAACTCCTAAATTTATTTTATTGCCATAGTTGGTACTGCATTAAGGTTCATTAAAAGTTTTGGTCCCAATATTATATTTAAGTTTCACTAATCATACTATCTATGTGCCAACCGGACGGTTACAGGCTGCACATATCCATCTTATCCATCTTACTGTACAGATAACACCTGTTTTGCGGCATTTTCTATGGTTCCGCTCACTACGGCACTGCCTCCCAGTATTATAACGGAGTTTGTGTTATCCTTGTTTATAAATTGAAGCTGGGTGTTTATGGAGGTGTCGTCCACCAGCAGTATGGAACCGTTTATGGCTGCCGCCAAGGCGCAGCCTGACAATGCGTCGGGATAATCCTCTCCTGTAGCCAGCAACACATATTCATTGTAGTTGAAGAATTCGTTAACCCTAAGAGAAGTCTGATACCTGTCCATTCCAAACAGCCTTGTTATTTTTGACGACGGGTTCAAACTGCTTATCTCGCTTTCAATGCTTTTAGCCAGTACGCCTTCTCCCCCTATAACATATACATCTGAAGGCTTAATATTGCTTATATAGCTCTTTATGTTGGAAGGCAAGGTATCCTTATCGCTTAAAAGCACGGGATAACCCTTTATGCTGGCGGCGGCTCCGGCGCTCAAAGCATCGGCAAAACTCATGCCGTTTACAATAACTACGGGAGTGCCTGCTGCAACATTCAGTTCGCCGGCTATGGCTCCGCTGGTCTCAAATCTGTCCTGGCCCCATATTCTCTTTATATTGCTATATCCAAGCTCTTTTAGGCTGTTCTCTATGCTTATATCAACAGCGCCTTCTCCGCCCAGTATGTAAATATTTCCGGACTTATCAAGATTGCTGTTTACATAGTTTATAGCCTTCTGGCTTTCAGCTGCATTATTTCCTGTCAATAATATGGGAGCGTTAAGTTTTTTTGCAAGTACGCTTCCGCTTAATGAATCGGGGAAATTAAGGCCGGAGGATATTACCACATTTTGAAATTTCCCGCCGTCAACGTATGAAGCCAGCTTTTCGGCTATTTTCAAGGAAGTTTCAAACCTATCCTGGCCATATAGCCTTTGTGTGCTTTCTTCACCTGTAACGATGAAAATGTCCTGGTCGATTCCCGGGCCGTCTGCATAATAATTGGTGGTTTGACTTATGGATTCAGCCTTCATGTCATCAGCTTCCGGAGTTTTTCCTCCATCGAACCAGTATATTGAACCCTTTCCGTTTGCAAAGTCTCTGTAGGCGATAATTGCCTGATATGCCTGTTCTGTCGCCATACCATTGACTCCTTCGCGGCCATCCAGCAAATGATAGAATTCGCCGCTTTTCTGCTGGAATTTTAAAATATTCTCTATCAGGTTTGTGTCCTTGGTAAATTGCGGTCCCGCAGGGTCTACGCCATTGGCACAAAGGCCTATTATAGCCTGGGCACAGCTTTCGCTGTTGTTCTCCGTAAGCCAGGAATTAAACCCTCCGTCCTGCCTCTGGGCCTTTGACAGCCATTCTACAGCGCCGTCGACTGCATCCTTTACAGTTTTGCCGCCTGCACTGACATAATCATGATGGGGAGCCAGGGATATCAATGTCATGGCTGTTATATCCACATCGCTTTTTGTGCCGTTCATGTTTAAGTCCCATCCGCCGTCGCTGTTTCTGTTGTTCAGTATATAGTCAAGCATGTATTCCCTTGTATATTTTGCTCCTGCCGGTACTTCATAATTTTTTGAGTCCAATGCAATCAATCCGTATACAACCCCGTTTAACCCTTGAAAATCAATTTCCCTGTCAGGGTATTGAGGATCGTTAAAGTTATATATTTTATCCAAAAGGTTGTACCCGCCGACATTTGCCGGGTCTCCACCGGCTGCGGTCACGGCAAGTGCTGTCCTTTCGTAATCCGTCACCTTATAAAAATATCCGCCGGACTCTTCCAAGGATTTTGCGGCACCCTTCAAATAACTGCTGTTATATCCCTCCGGAAGGCTGAGCCCCGACTTATTGAAGGCCACCGTCTTCCAGTCGCTGCTCCAGGTATTGTTCTTTATTATATAGTTGTGGGTCTTTTCAATTGCCGCATTCACTTTTTGCAGCAGGCTTTGATCCGCTGCCCTCGCGTTTATACCGAATATATTCAAGGTGCTGAATGCCAATAAAAATACCATTATATAAGATAAGATAGACTTTATCTTTCTTTTCATAGTGAACTATCACCCTTTCACTTATATTTTATTTTACATTTACGGTAACGGGCTGAGGCCTCACCAGGTCCTTTAAATTTTTGTCGTTTACTCTTTCCGCCGACAGTATATAAACGCCGGGGGTATCGAATTTAATAACGGCCTTGCCGTCATCGCCTGTAACAACCTTATTCCCATCTACTATAAGGGGACTTCCATTTACATATATTTCTGCTTTCTTTGCAGGCTCCCGGTATTCCTTCCAGGTGCTTATGTCGTTTTTAATGCCGTTTAAGGTTACCGTTACCTCATCACCGGCCTTCACATCGGCAGAATCCATTTCCATTTCGGTTACCAGCGTGTCAAAACCATATACTCCGAAATACCAGAGTATTTCTTCTCCTCCCTTTATGGGAGTCCCGTCACATCCTACGCTAGGCAGCACATTGTTGACCCTGTACATCCAGCCGGAAGTACTCCTGTAATCAAATTCCCTGTTCCCTCCGATCATGGCTACATAAAGGCTCCATCCATAGTCCTGAAGGTCGTAATCCTTACCGGGCTCATATCCCGAATCCTGCAAAAGCTTTACCAGAGCATGGGCAGCTGTGGGCTCTTTAAATTTATCCACACCCCAACCGCTGGAAGGTCCTGCCGAGGAGCCTGATGCTTTGCCTAAATATGGACCCAGATCAAATATGCCTGCCGTTACTGACCTCCTGGGCACCAGAGTCCCATCATAGCCCTCCACTCTTATATATACTGTAGCCTGTTTATCCGGGGCCTGTTCATTTTCATCGCTGCCGGGAGTAACCTGTACGGCAGTTTCTTTTTGGGGCTCCTCATTTTGCCCGGCGCCTTCATTTTCCTTTACATCCTTGCTTTCTTCCTTTTCTTCTTTACCGGGCTCTTCCTTTTGGGTTTCATCAGCCTTTCCTTCCGGCATTTCACTGGTTTCATCTTCTGCCTTAACACTTTCCGGATTCTTTTCCTCTTCTGAAGTTTCACTTATATTGCCGTCTTCTATATTTTCAATCCCGTCCTTGTTATTATCACCGGGAGCATTTACTACCACCCTTGAAGGATTGGGAACAGCGGTATCTTTTTTACAGCTGACTGTTACTAAACAACAAATTAATATGGCAATGACGGCTAAACAGCTTATGATTATCTTTTTTTTCTTATTCATATTGCAGCCATGCCTCCATAAGTTTTAAATTATATATATGATGAAGCTATCAAAATGGAAATTTTGGATGCCATGGAAATTTCGGAGGTATATCCAAATTAATAGCCCACCATATAATCATTTTTTATTGGACTTCTGCAACAACCATATTCTTTCCGGCATCATATCTTGCATCAAGAGCAATCCATTTTTTAGCAACCCTGTCATAGTAGTTGACTTTAAGGCTATTTGCACTTATGTTCTGCATATCCGAAGGATTTACTTTCATAGACACCGTGGTACCCTTTAAGTCCATTCTTTCTTCATTTTTACCGTCTTTGCTTACTTTATATAAGCTCATGCTATATACCGAAGACAGTAATCTGGTGCCGGCAGGTACGGCCTCGTTAACATCCTGCAAAACATCGGCTGCTACATTGTCTTTCCTTATCTCTACAATTTCATCGGAAGTTATGGTTCCTATTGCAGCCGGAGGCAGCCTAAACTCCGTATCGTTAAAGACAATATTAATCCCAAAGCCCGCCGCCTTAAGCTTTTCGATGACATCGCTTTGAAGCTGCAAAGCAGTATTCAAATCCGCATCTTCGCTGAGCCTTATATTGACTACTTTTACGTCGTCACCCAGTGTTGTCCCGGGATTCTCTTCTTCTATTTCCTTAATAATCTTGTTTATTTCATCAATTTTTGTTGAGATTAAATTTGAATCCACTGCAGCTACTTTCTTGCCATCTTGTCTGGTAACCTGTAATTCACTCTCGCCTATATAAACCTCATCAATCCTGTTCTTGGCTTCATCTACTACCGGGTTGCTGGGTTGTGGAGTTGAACCGTTGCCGCTAGTTGGTGGTGGTCCAGATGTTTCACTGGTTACCTTTATAGTTACCGGTATGGGCCTTACTATATCTTTTTGGCTGCCTTTGTTGTTTTCTCCATATCTTACGGCAGACAGGGTGTAGGATCCGGCCTTATCAAATTTTATCGCCGCATTTCCATCTTTGTCTGTCTTTACAACCTTTCCGTCCACCTTGTATTCTTTACCGTTCACCAGTATGGTAGCATCTGCTATTTTAGCTGTTGTGTGCTTATTGGTATTTATATCTGCACTTGTTCCTTCAAGTTCCACCGATACTTCTTCTCCGGCTTTGACCTCTTTCTTATCTGCAGTCAGCTCGGTAACCCATGTTTCAAATCCAAAGGCCCCATAAAACCATAATATTTCGTCGCCTTCTTTTAATAATTTTTCCTGGCATCCTACATTAGGAAGTCTCTCGTTTACGCTATACATCCAGCCTGACATAGTTCCACGTTCTATTTCCCGGTCTCCCCCTATCATGGATATATACAGGGCGTATCCGTAATCCTCAAGTCTGTAATCCTTATCCTTTTTAAAATTTATACCCTTAAGCGCTGTTACTATAGCATGGGCATTTGTTGGCCCGTCAAACTTATCCACACCCCATCCTGGTGAAGGCTGTGCCGAACTGCCTGAAGCTTTTGATAAATACTCCGTTAAATCAAACAGACTTACTTTTACCCTTTTTCTAGGTACAAAGGTCTCGTCATATCCTTCCACTCTTATATACACGCTTACTTCTTCCGGCGTAGGTGTTGGTCCCGGCCCGCCGCCACCTTTTGTAACTGTTACGTCGCACGTATCCTTTTTACTCCCGTCCGCTTCACTGGCTACTTCTATCTGAGTGGCGCCCTCTTTTATGGCCGTGACATTTCCATTCTGGTCTACCGTAGCTATCGCAGTGTTCGAAGACTTCCACACTAACTTTTTATTTGTGGCATTTTGAGGCAAAATGGTAGCTGTCAGTGTTTCACTGTCCCCTACTTCCAATTCTAATGTGTCTTCATCTAATTCTACGCTTTGAACTGCAATTTCCTCTGAAGATTTAGTTGAGAAACTGAAATCTCTAAGCTCACCGCCTACGTTTACTTTTCCCTGATAATTCAGGCCTTCTTCCGTATTAAATTCAAAACTAAAATTCCCTGCGGAATCCGTTTGGGCGGCGTCTATATAATATTTTTTATTTCCGCTCCAGGTCTGAATCATAACGTTTTTTGAAGGATGATCCGAAGTACCGTTTATCGTTATTTCCGCGCCGTTAACCGTAATATCTAAACCTACCTGTGCAAAAGCAATACTGCTCATAGTCATTACGATAAGTATAGCTGCAATAAGGCTTTTAAATACTTTTTTCATTTTTTACCTCCTTTTGGATTTAAGGGGACATACCTGATCTTTTTGTGTGGTGTTCCTGACAAAGAGACAGCATGTCCCCTATTTTAATGTGCATCTTGCAGTATCAAATGTATTAAATTCTGCAGTGATCATTTAATTCTTCATTCTACACCTATTGTTACGGGGTCAACCAGCACGTTCATCAACGTACCTTCATTAACAGACTCTATATTGTCACAGATTATTGCTTTAACAACATAGTTCCCGGTGGGCGGTATAGTAAAACCGGCTACAAATACTTCCTCTTCCGAAGCAGACAGGGCCTTCTTCACATAGCTGTAATCACGCATTTTCATAGTATTTTTTTCATACAATACCACTATGAATGTAACATCCTGATTCCCATCCGAAATGTTTTTTATAGCGAAGCCGACTGCTTGAACCTCACCCTTAGTAATGGGCTTTACGTCTATCCTATAGGCTTCAACCTTCGCCCCTTCCTGGGCCTTGGTTGAAAAACTGAACTCTTTGGTTTCACCGGCTACGTTTATTTTCCCCTGGTAATCCAGCCCTTCTTTTGTATTGAATTTAAAATGAAAATCCCCTGACGAATCTGTCGTTGCGGCATCTATATAATATCTTTTATCTCCGCTCCAGATCTGAATAGTGACATCCCCTGAAGGGTGGTCCGAAGAACCGTCTATTGTTACTTCTGTTCCGCTAACCTTAATATCTAAATTTACCTGTGCAAAAGCTGTGCTGCTCATAACCAACATGATGAATATGGCTGCTATAAGGCTCTTAAATACTCTTTTCATTTTTCGCCTCCTCACATTAATACAAACTGCAATATCAAATACAAGTGTGATGCTGCAGCTGTTGTTATTTGTTTTTTACTCTGCATATATGATGATATCGTCTGACAATTCTTCCATATACTCGGAATCATTACAGATTACTGCTTCAATATAATAGTCTTCACCATCATCAGGTATGATAAACCCGGCCGTAAATACTTCTGATTCCCCTGCCTTTAAAAATTTCGTCACATAACTGTAACTCACTATTTCAGGCTCATCACCATTTTTAGTTAGTTCTATCCATAGTATGACATATTGGTCTACATTAGAAATATTTTCTGCAGAGAAGCTGACTTGTGTGCTTGACCCCTTGCTTAAGCTTTCTTCCCCTATCCTCTCTATTACAATAGGGTAGTCGGCGTAATTTATAGTGTATGTCTCAACGCTTTTGTTTCCTGCCGAGTCTTCCGCTTCTATTTCTAATATATTGTCTCCGTCTATCACATATCCTTTATATTGCCCGTCTATTTCTTCTAAGATTTCTCCATTTAACTTAACTACCGGAGTTACAGGTCCGTCTACATTATCGATGGCAGTTACTGTAAATATAAATTGTCTATCTATGAGTACATCTCCATCCGGAACTGTTACCGTAATAACCGGCGGAGTCTCATCTTGCTCATCTGCCCACCAATAAATAGAGCCTTTTTGGTCAAGAAAATAAATATATTGGTCGAGCGCATACAATGCCTGTTCCGTTGCCATTCCATTCCACCGTAATGTTCCGCTGCTACTTTTTACATGGGCGAATCCCTTATGTTCCGGCAATTCAAAGCTCAACAGCGCATCGATGACATTCTTGCCATTCTTGGTAAACCTTTCACCTGTCGGGTCTATACCGTTTGTGCACAGTCCCATTATCACCTGGGCACAACTTTCTGAACTTAAAGAACCCATGGTTCCATAGCCTCCGCTCAAGTCTTGTGCAAAAGACAACCAGTCTACAGCCCTGTTTATTGCAGCCTGCACTTCAGGATAGTCGGAATTATTATATGGAGCCAGCGCCGTCATAGTCATTCCTGTCATGTCGGTGTCGGCACTTGAACCGGATAATGCCCATCCGCCTAGCTCTTTATAAGGGTTGGCTGTACTATTATTACTGCATTCGGCATTCAATATCTCATCTATCAATCTTTCTCTTGTCCAGGCTGCACCGGAAGGCAGTTCATATTGTTTGGAGTCATAAGCTATGAGTGCAAAGATATAAGCATTAAGCCCCTGGTCGCTTAAATTGGCGTTGCTTATCCAGTTAATGAGATTTATTTCCCCTATATTTGTGGGGTCTCCGCCTGCAGCCAGTATGCTCAGCACTTTCCTTTCCGCTTCCGTCGGCTTTCTGGTAAATTCATCATTGATATTGGCGTTTATATAATCTGCTGCATTCTGCAAATAGTCAGCCGGTATCAAATCCCACCTTCCTGCCCTTACCAGTCCGATTACCATCCAGTCGCTGCTATAATTTTCTTCTTCCGCGCTTTCAATAGCACCCTCTATTGCCTGCTCCGCTCTTTCCCTGAAAGGATTGGTAATTGTAAATTCCACCTCATCCTTTATATTTAGATCATCTTTTAATGCGGCTTCCAAAGCTATGGTGCCTGAAGATAAGGCAATAAACTTATTGGGTACTTCTTCGTCCATCCTGCCTAATTCTTCATCGCTTACGGAAAAGCTTAAATTTCCTGCAGGAACTGCCTGCCCAGCTTCGTCTTCAACTTCAAGCTCTATTTCATCTCCTACTTTTACATTGTTAAAGGAATTGACTATAGTTATGGTGGGAGTGGTCACTGCTTGAGTACTATAAATGAAAACTTCTTTATCCTCTTCCTCATTTTCACTTTGAGGCATTTCTGCCGGCATCTCATTTTCTTCATCTGTTCCTGTTTCAATTTCATTTCCCGGATTTTCTTCGTTTACATCGTTTTCTTCGTTTATATCTGTATCAGTATTTGATATTTCTTCATTTATAGTGGTATCCTCCGGCTCTTGTGCCCGGGCTGTTTCTATAGTTGAAAATCCGCTGCATACTATGGATAACATCATAGTAAACACAAGGACTCTGCATATATTCTTTTTTAATATTCCGGTTTTTTTACTAAACATTTTTTACCTCCTAATCATGCTTTGTAAAGGTAAACCAATTAATAAAGAAATTCCTCCTCTCTTTTATGCGCATAAATTAATTGCTATAATTAAGTTGTTTACATCTATGTAAACAGCATTGCCAAGGGGGAGAATTTAATATTTGTGGTTAAAATTATTTAACCAGTTTCATGAATTTACTGAGGCTTACGGCACATTGTGCCCTGCTGACAGTTTCACCGCTAATGAAACTGTCAAACTCAAGCTTTTCAGCTTCCAGATTTTTATTTATAAGTTTTCCCCCATTGAGCAATGCTGGAATCAGCTCATCGCTCCTTATTTCTCTTTCCTTTTCACCTTCCTTATCTAAGCTATCAATACCCTGAAATATGCCCTTTTCCAGGCAAAGCTTTATATAATTGTCCTCACTGTCTATTTCCAGGACATCTGAGTTTTCATTTACAAATTTAAGCTCATCACCGCTGTATTTGCTGTAAAATTCATCCTGCAGATTCAAAGCATTGACCATGTACCTGGCAAGCTCTCCCTTTGTTACATTCTTATGGGGTTTAAAGGTGCCGTCGGCATAAATATCAATAACATAGTCATATGCTGCTTCCACTGCCTCATTATAGCCATAGTCCCCTTCCTTGAAATCACTGAACAGCAGCTTTTCTGATTGGGGCCTGTTTGCCTTATAAAGCTTTGTATAGGTCGTTTCTTCGTTGTAAGCATCAGCCATACCGTATAAGGCTTCATAAGTAGTCATGCTGTTGTCGTATACGGGAAGCATATCCTTTTCATCCAGCACATGGGTAAAGGTGCCGTTTTCAAGCTGGTGCTTCAAAATGAATTCTACAGGCCCGCAGTCCTTAGTTTTTTCCCAGGCCTTGTCAAGAGGATTTTCCCCATGCATCAGCAGTGCCTGTATTGCCCATATAGTGCTTTCAGGGTTTTGTACTCCCCAGGACTGGAAGCCCCCGTTGTCAAGCTGCTGGTTTTTTAAGAATTCCAGCGCCCTTTTAACGGGCGGATAATTCGTATCCATTTTCAATATGCTGAAAGCCATAAGGGTCGATGCCGTCATGTCCACATCGGAGGTCACCTTCAAATAATCTTCCTTGTCGCTGTAATCCTTAACATCCCAGGTAAATCCCCCGTCAACATGCTGGTTTTTCTCCAGCCACCTTATAGCCTTATCCCTATTGGGGGTGGGCTCTCCGGCACAGTAAAGTGATATTATCCCGAAGCACTGGGAATTAATGAGATCATCCCCTATGGGCACTTTTGTCCGGGTATCCTTTACGGAATCCGCAAAATGACCGTTTGGAAGCATGGTTTCTTTTACCGTCTTTACAAAGTCAATGCCTCCGAAATTTCTGGGGTCCCTGTTGGCAGAAACTATTCCTATCAGCGTCCTCTGGTAATCGGTATTTTTAGTTTCCGAAAGCCCCTCTTTTGCTTTTACCTGTTCTTCCCTCCAGTAAGCGGCATTTTTCCCGTTTACGGTCCAGACAGGACCGCTTATATCCTCTCCAAAGCCATACAGTCCCAGAGCGGGCCAGTCCATTAAGCCGGCGAATTCCCGGGGCTCATAGGTATCATAGTAGTGCTGTATGGTCTTTTGAGAGGCATCGTAAATTTTCTTTTTAAGCGCTGCCTTTCTGCGGGCATTGCTGTTTGCGTAGCCCATACTCCCGATGCATATTAAAGCTGCAAGAACCATCAGGATGATCCTGACCGGTTTTTTGTTTTTCATTATATAAACTTCCCTCCTTTAAAAACCCATTCTCAGCAATATATCAACTAAAAATATCAATAGCGCCATGGGCAGCATAATGAAGCTTAAATCCATGTAGGATACATTTTTGTTCAATACGGCCTCATCAAAAACACTTTCATTTGAATTAAGGTATTTCCCGTTGCATTCTGCAATCAGTCTGTCCATATTTTTAATTTCATCATACTTAAGCTCATATTCGGGAGAAAAATCAAGGTAAATGCTTTTCTCTACCCTCTCTGTGACAGTTTCCCCTTCTTTTAAAAATGCCGTAAATTTATACCTTCCCTCCTTATTTAAGGAAAAGCTCCCGGCATATTCTCCTTTTTCGCTTAATACCATGTTTATGCTTTCTTCAAGATTATCGGGCCCTGTGACGGTGCAGCTCACCTCCCCTTCCGTGTACGGCCCTTCGTAAACCGCCAGTAAGCCTACGTTTCCTCCCTCTTTGTCAATCCGGAGCCTTATATTTTTCCCCCCATCTCCTTTCTTAAGATAGTCAATTATTGAAGACCAATACCTGTTGAATCCCTCCCATCCTATCCAGTCTTCAGACCACTTTCCGCTTAAATCCGGGGTCCATGCCCCGGCTTTTCCAATGCCGTAGTCCCACACAGCCAGTATAGGGTCTTCATAATGGCTTGCCAGCATCATTTCTGCTCCGTTTTTAATTCCTGTGCCCATATAGCCTTTAAGATCCGGCAGCTCATATCCGCCTGTATTAAACAGGTTGCCGTATTCCTTTGGCTCAAAGGCATCGTTATTTAAATATTTTTTCTGGGAAATCCTAGTTTCCTTTGATATTATCTGAGGCACCGTCCTAAAGTCCGTTGAATAATACTGCCTCCCTTCTAAAGAGCCCGACAGGTAATCAAGGACTTCCCTGTCGCAATCCTCTCCTACGGCCACCGTGGATAATGTTATATTGTTTTCTTTCATCTCTTCTATGTATTTGTCAAAGCCATCTTTTTCAGCCTGGCCGTCTGTCAATAAAATTATGTGCCTGACTTTAACTTCCGAATTTTTTAAGGTTTCAGCAGCATCAATAAGCCCGGGGATAATCAGCGTCCCTCCTTTGGACTTCAGCTTTTCCACTTCATCTGTCAGCCTATCCTTATCCCCGGCTTTTTGATAGGGCACCACCCATTCCAGGGTATCGGAAAATGCCAGTACCCCTATATAATCCTCTTCTTCCAGGGCTTTTATTGCTTCTGCCGCCCCCTTTTTTGCCAGCTCTATTTTCTTAACCGACCCGGCCTCATCGTCCATGCTGCCCGAGCAGTCCACCAAAAGCACCAGCCCCGTATCTCCCTGCTCCCTTTTACCCTGCATTCTGGAGGATACAGGAAGGATGCCCTCCAGCTTTGTATCTTCATATCCTCCTAAAGCAAAGGAATTTTCTCCTCCTACCGCCAGAAAGCCTGTCCCAAAATTGCCGACGGCTTTTTCAAGGTTGTCGGCAAAGCCCTGGGGAAGGTTTTGATATTCCGTGTTTGCCAGTATCACCAGGTTAAAATCCGATAAAAAGTTTAAATCATCTGGCAGGGCGCCGGGTGCATAGTTGACCCTTTCTATTTTCAAATTGTCAAGAAGCCTGTTTATGTTCCTTTCGTCCTCTTCTTTTTCGCTTATAACCAGAACCTTTGCAATGCCGCCTGCCCTTCTCTCCAGGGAGAACGTATTGTTGAATTTATTTTCATCCCCCGGAAAATCTATTTCCCCTCTTATAAATATTTCATTTTGCCCTTCCAGGGGTAATGTGTATTCATAAATATTTTCTCCTGGCACAGCCTGTACCTGCGATGCTATGACTCTGCTGCCATTCATATATATGTAAATATATCCGCTGTCTTCATAATTGCTCTCCAGCACAACTCTTAAAGGGATGCTTTCATAACCTTCTATATTATCCGGCCCTTCAATACTTGAGAGCTGCACATCCATTTCCTTGTAGTTGTTTATTTCCTTGACCATGATGTTTACATTCTTTTTTTTCACTTTATCTCTCAGGGCATTTATATCACCCTTATTTTCATTTTTATCTGTAATGACCACCAGTTTTTTATTATTGTTTTCCGGGAAATAATCTATGGAAAAGTCCAGGGCCTTTTCTAAGTTGGTAAAATTATTTTTAACATTGGAGGATAACCTTACAACCTGTTTTTCATATGTAAGAGGCACTTCTATAACCGTATCCTCTCCGAAGCCTATTACCGCATATCTTTCATTTTTGCTTTTATTTTCAATTTCATAATTTATATAGTCCTCAATCTCTTTTTTATATTCGCTTACGCTTAAAGATGCATCTGCCAGAAAAATAGTTGTGGTTTCATTATTTGTAAGATTTATTCCAAAGCCTTTCCATGCCAGAAACAAAAGTATCAGTATTCCAAGCCTGGCTCCCAGCCATGATATAAGCTTTTTTCTGCTCCATAATTCCTTCATTTTAAAAGCTTCATATACAAAGTAAACCAAAGCTGCAAGAAACAACATCAGTATTAATGTATTCATACTAATATCCAAGCTTAAACACCCGCCATTCCAGTATCAGTAATATAATGACTGCCAATATAAGCACATTTTTTATGCTTATATTTGAAAAAACGTTATAAGTCCCGCTTATCCCTTCATCCTGTTCATTGTTAATAACAAAATCCCTGTATTTGTAATTGGCATCCTCTTTTAAGTAATAGCCCAGGAGATTATCTATAAATATGGGAAATGCCGGTGTAAATACCAGGGGGCTGTTATCCCAGTCCACAGTGGAATAAATATGTCTGTTCTTATCCATGTACATGAGGGTTTTGCCGTCTATTTTAATTAAAGCCGACGTCTCTTCATCCCCGGCTGTCTCATAGCCCCGGCCCTGGGCTTTGATATTATTAAGCCCATAGGAGAATTTATCGTCCTCAAAGGAAATTTCTCCTTCAACCACTGGAATGCCGGAGCCAATATTTACCTCTTTAACCCACCATAGGGCTTTATCCTTGGGCACACCCTCTGTTTCATCCCCGGCTATTATGTAAAAATCAAATTCTTCCTTAGAAAAATCCACTTTATCTTTTTTAATGAGCTCCACATAAGGCAATATACTTATAGCCTTTTCGACATAGTAGCTTTCTCCCAGCAGGAGTACCTTTTTTTTCTCCGCAAGGGCTTCTACCGGATAATAATTATTTTCAAGAAGCATATCTTCATTTTCCAGGCTGAAATTTATATATTGTATTCCTTGGGGAAGGTCATAAAAGAATACCTTCTTCTCCTCCCCTCCCTTTAACGTGACATCATTTAAGCCCAATCTATTCCCCTTCTCATCCTTTAAGGCCACATCAGCATTTACCTGTGAATCCCCATAATTTTTTACAATGCAGTAGCTGCTTTCCAAGCCGGCTTCAAAACTTCCATATACGATCCCCAGATCCCTTAAGGTTTCTCCCAGCTTTATTACATTTTTATTTTTAAAAACATCCTTGTCTGTGAATACTACCACATTTTCTCCGAAGCTGTTTAATACTTTGCTGCTTTTTTCTGCATCCAGGGGGTTATTTGAAGGTTTTAACTGCCCTATGGCAGCCTTTGCCTCACTTTTCCCCAGGTTTTCTTTTAAAACCTTTGCACTCTCTTCCATACTCAATATATTGAATCTTGAGCCTGAAGGGGTGCTGTCTATAAATTCCCCCGCCTTTTTTACGGCGGTATTCATCCTGCTTTCCCCCTTTTCAACAGCGTTCATGGACATTGAGCAGTCAAAGGCCAGGGTGTATATGTTATCCTTGTTTTTTGAGAGTAAATAAGGCTCGCTGAAGGAAAATATTATAAGGGATCCTATTAAAAGCTGGAGTATAAGCAGCAGGTATTTATTTATCCTTTTTTTCTTTACATTGCTTATATCGGCAAATACCCTTTCCCACAGCTTTATGCTGGATACTTCCATTTCCTTTGGCTTTCTTCTTTTCAAATGAATTAAAACTATAAATATAAGTCCTAAAAGAGCCAGCAGCCTTAAAGGTTTTAAAAAAAACATGCTATTCCACCTCAACCGCCTTCAATATAGTATCCGTTAAAGATGCATTTCCCCGGGCGGGTATATATTTTATCCCCCTTTTCTCACACTGCTCCTTGCAGCCTTCCACAAAGCTGTTTAATGTATTTCTATATATGGCAAGCTCACTTTCCCCTATATCCCTCATTACATATTCCCCCGTCTCCATATCTATAAGTTTCATTCTCCCTTTAAATTCGGGATATAGCTCCTCCCTGGCAATTATATGTATAAGCACCTTTTTCTCATATCTTTGAGAAATATTGTCCAGGAAATTATTTATGTTGTCACCCAGAAGGTCCGTTATTATAAAAATTATCCCCCTGCTGTTTGCATCTATTGATGCGGCTCCCTTAAAATCAGTTCCTCCGCCGGGCTTGATTTTGTCAAGCTCATTTGAGATATAATATATAAGCTTCTTCCCGTTTAAATTATGCAAATTCAATTCTATGCTGTCGTTGAAGGAATATACATTCAATCTGTTTAGCTCCTTAAGGATTATATAACCAATACCGATGGAAAAAAGCTTTGCAGTTTCCCATTTTGAAGGCTGCCCAAGGGCCATGGACCTGCTGTTATCCAGAAGTACGGCCGCATTTATCTGCTTTTGCTCGGTAAATAATTTGGTATATATTTTCCCCGTCCTGCCAAAGGCTTTCCAGTCTATATTTTTAATATCGTCTCCGGTATAATAGGGCCTTATGCCGTAAAAGTCATAGGAGTCCCCCAGCCTGCTGCTTTTATAATTTCCCGTCAGATAACCGGATATTCTCCCCCTTATATTTAATGAAGCGCGCTCTAAGTCCCTCAAGAATTTTTCCATTTATTTCACCCTGCTCAAAAGGCTTTCTATTATATCATCTTCCTTTACCTTATCCGAAAAGGCATTGAAGTTTAAAAATATCCTGTGCCTTAAGGAAGGGTATGCCATTTCTTTTATATCCTCAAAGGACACATTATACCTGCCTTCGATTAAGGCCTTTACCTTTGAAGAAAGTATGATGGACTGCACCGCCCTTATGCCGGCGCCGCATTTAACATAGTCTTTTACCATCTTTATGTCGGTTTTGTCGCTGTAGGTGTTGGACACTATATCTATTGCCATCTTTTTTACCGTATCCGCTACCAGCACACTCCTTGATATCTTCCGCATCTTAACTATGCTTTCCCTGTCCAGCACTTTCACGGCAGTTTCTTCCCCCGAATCGTCGCCGGTGGTTAAATCCACTATGGCCGATATGGCCTCTATATCCGGCAATTCTATGTTTACCTTAAACATAAACCTGTCCAGCTGGGCTTCGGGCAGCGGATATGTGCCTTCCGTTTCCAGAGGGTTTTGGGTAGCCAGCACAAAAAACGGGTCCGGCAGTTCGTATGTTTTGTTTCCCACAGTAACTCTTTTCTCCTCCATGGCCTGAAGGAGTGCGCTTTGAGTTTTTGGGGTGGCTCTGTTTATTTCATCGGCGAGGAGTATGGAACTGAACACCGGACCCTTCTTAAATACAAAATCAATATTTCCCTTACTGCTGTCTATGATTTCAGCACCTGTAATATCCGACGGCATAAGGTCAGGAGTAAACTGTATACGTGAAAACTCCAGATCAAAAACCTTTCCTATTGCTTTTATAAGCCGTGTCTTGCCAAGGCCGGGCATGCCTTCCAGCAGGACATTTCCCCCTGCCATCATTCCTATGAGCACATATTTTATGACGGAGTCCTGCCCTATTATTACTTTTTTTATCTCTTCTTCTGCTCTCATGTAACTGCTGTAAAAATTTTTTATCCCTACCTGTTCCAATTAATTTCCCTCCTAATCCTTCAACTGCTGAAAATAGTCAATTACCAGAGATCCCTTTTCCATGGGTATTTCAGCCTTTAATACGCCTTCGATGCCTTCCTCATTATATTTAAGCCATGTGCTTTCCATGGTCCTGCTTTCGCCTTTTTCACCGCTTATTTCGCTGTATCCCTTGTCAATCATGCTCCCTTCTTCATTGGCCCTGGAATCTACGGAAGAAACCTCGCTTTCCCCTGCATTTTCAACGGAATTATCCTCTCTTGCTATGGTTCCTTCATTTGCATTTTCCTTTACCTCGCTGTTTTCCCCCGTCTTAGCCGAACCTAAAGCATCGTTATTTTCCCGTCTTTCCATGCCCTGCCCTTTTGCGATTTCCTGGGTCTCGTTTAAGCTTGAATTTTCTCCATATTTATAACCTTCCTGCCTCTCTCCGAAGGAAAATTCATCGGACTTTTTATCTCCTTCCCTGCTTTCAAAATCCCTCATATTCTTTTTTGCAGCAAGCTTTTCCTTTGAATCCGTAAGCTCCTCTGCCAGTTTTATTTCTTCTCCTATCTCCTTTTTTGCTGAGGAGGCCATGTCCTTGCCCTTTATTTCGCCGCTTTTTAACTTATTTTCAATTTCATTTTTTATGCTTTTGCTCTCTTTAAATTCCTCTATGTTATTAAGGTTTTCCAGCATCTTATCCCTGTCTTCTGGTGATATGGGGAAATTTTGCTCCATCATATCCTCCGGTATGTTTCCGCTTAACAAGCTAACATGCAGTGAACTGTTTTGAAGGCTGGTGCCTTCAAATATTTTAGACATATGCCTTAAATTATTTTTATACGCCTTATCTTCCAGGCTCTTTAACTTTTCTTCCGCCTTTTGAAGCTCTCCCAAGGCCTTTTCATAGTTATAGGTCTTATTAAGCCTGCTGTTTAATTCATCCAGGATGCTCATGGCTTCTTTTTTTATTTCGCCGTCTTTTACATCTTCTAAGGCAGCCTTTGCTTCTTCATCAAGTTTCAAGGCTTCACTTCTTATATCCCTGTTGATATTCTCAGCCTCTGATGCTATATCCGCAGAAGCCGAGGGCATAAAATATGCTGCCAGGGATAAAAATATAAGCAATATAAATGCTGCTGTTCTCTTGCTGTTTATTTTTATTTTGTAAGTTTTCTTCAGATTAAAATTTTGCAGGTCTTCTTCCAGCTGGTCCAGAAAAATCTCAAATATATGGCTTTTATGCTCCTTGCCCTTAAGTTCCAGAAAAGTTATAAACCTCTCCTTAAAGCCCAGCCTGTCCCCGCAAAGGGCTGCCTCTTTCATGGAAGGCCTGTCAATTATGGTCTTTACTGTTACAAATGCAGCCATGGCAATATAAATGTACATAAGCTTTTCCTTTAAGTGAAGTACAGGCATGAAACGGCTTGTTATAATTGTTATAAAAGCTGCAGAACCTCCGAGAATACCTGACGTTATTGAATTTACCCCAAGCTTTTCAGCCCACAGCTTGCGGGACAGTTTTTTCAGCTCATCGCCTACAGTTTTCCACTCCATTATGTCGCCTCCCCTTTTTTGTATTTAAACCTTAAAATGACCATACTTAAGATTACGCACCCGCACCAAAAGGCGCAGTACCACACTACAGGCAGCATACCGAGCTGGGTGTAACCCGTTATCTCCGTGTTTATATACCCTCCTATTGACAATAAGGGGTTTAAAAAGAATATTAAAGGTATGCGTTTATCATAGAACGTTGTAATGACTGATTTTGAGTGGACATAATACATATAGAGAAAACCTAAGCTCAATATATTTATAAAGAATACTAAAAAGTGGCTTATGTACCCTGAATGCTCTGAAGTTTTTTCTTCCATGAGCAGCCACTGCCGCAAAACTATCACCGCCATGCCGAATATGCTCTGCATTGCAAGGGGCACCATAAAATTAAAGCTTTCCATGTTGCCTGCTATGAAAATGACAAGCAATAAAGGTATATTGGCCATGGAAAGGAATACAATTTTCATTAAACTTTTAAAGCAGTCTAAAGGCGCAATACTTTTTTCCACTTTAATATGGAGCAGGGAAATGGAAAAGACCATAAACTGAAAAAGCATGTAATACATATAAGTGTTTTTATACACCATAAAATCGAATTCTCCATAATTGAAGGCGACGGTTATGAGGTAAGCAATAAGTACAAATATCGAGACCAAAAGATAGCCTGTCATTACAAATCCATCGTCAATATACATATTTTTAAGCATCTTTTTCACATTAACCGCCTCCTACTTAATTACTCCTCTTATTTTGATGCCGGGAAGTATAAGCCTTCCTTCCCCTTTTATCCTTAAAGCCAGTATATTATTGTTGTCTAAAAACTCCCTGTTGCTTATAACCCCGCCCTCAACAGCTTCCCATATATTAAGGCCGCCGTTAAAAGCTTCTATGGTAAAACCGGCGAAACTGTCGATTATTATTTCACTCATCTGTATACCCTTAGGAAGGTTATAATAAATTTTTACAGCTTCACCGTTTCTGAAGGTGTATTCTCTTATATTCCCATTCTGCAGTTCATATTTTAGGGAAGGTTTTATAACTCCCCCGGGGATTTCCATATTTCCTGAAGATTTCAGGGTGACTGGTATTATCTCCATATTCATGGAGCCGGCCCTTAAAGGCTTTCCGTTTATATTCAAAGCAGTATTTCTTTTGCTGAAGCCTACCAGCTGGCAGTTATATTCCCCGGAGTTTTTTAAGGTAATATAGTATTTTATAAATTCCTTCTCATATTTATCTGAAAGCTCTTTTTGTATGGTATCGATGTATTCAAAGTCCCCTTTTCCTCCTAATCCCTCGTCCAGTAAATAATCTATTTCCACCCTTTCATTGCTTTCTATATCTCCAATTTTTATAAAGGTATCTCCTATAATTAAAAATGAGTCTTTAAGTTCATATAAAAGCTGATTTTTAATTTCACCCTTTATATGTCCATCCTCTAGAGTTAATTGGAAGCCTGTATCGCCTTCCATGGAATTTACGGCAAAATTATAAATATAATTTGTTACTCCGGTTGTTTTGTATGTTATGCTGCCTTCCACGGCATCATGGATATATTCTCCCCCACCTTGTGCAGGTACCATTAATGATCCGGTATTAGTAAAGGTTATGTCTTTTTTTGAGGGGTATATATTTATAAGGGAATTGGCCTTATAATAGCCGTTAAAAAATTCATTTGCTGAAGCCATGGTAACCTTTTGCCCGCCGGAGCCTTCCATGAAATATACGGTATAAGTGACTGCCGTAAAGAGGACTATAACCCCCGCCCACATATATGCCCTGCTCTTTTTAAGGAAAACCATTGCCGTTACGCATGCTCCGTATAAAATCAACAAACACACCAGAAAGTAAATCAAATTTCTGTCTGCCTTCAGTATACTGTGGGCGGGGCTGTTTAACATTTCAATGTTTTGTACAGTTTCTTTAATGTTTGCCTTTTCCGTTAAAGAACTCAGAGTTTTATAGTTCATGTTTTCTAAAAGGATTTTTTGAAATTCATTTATACTGTTTCTTTCGCTCAGCTCAAAAACCACAGGCACTATAAGCCCATTTCCTATGTAGGTTATATCCTTTATATTTTCAAAAGGTCCCTGGAAATTTTTATATTCATACTTGCCTTTGCCTAAAAATAAAATCCCCCCGTTTTTCAGCCACTTGTCCAGGTTTTCCATGAAATTTTGGCTGAGGCTTTCAGTATTAAAATCATCCAGTATTATAAAATTTATATTTTGAAACATCTGATAGGACGGTTCCACATTCTTCAAATCTATAACTTCTGCCCCTGCAGTCTCCAGAGGATCTATTTTAAGCTCGGTAAAAAATCTGTAATTATCCGCATTGCCGGACAATACCCCTATAAACGGATAATTGCTTTCATATATTGTTATTGGAAATGTTTTTTCTTCTGTTGCCTTATCCTTTTCCGTCACAGAAACCTTAAAATCCTTTACCGGGTTTTTGACGGGCATTAAAAAAGTGTAGGCTTTCTCAGTACCCGGCGTAATATTTATATTATGGTTGTATGTATCTTCTCCAATTGACAATGTGAGGCTTCCCTCTATTCCTTCACCGTCTGCTTCCACAGTGACCACTATGGGGGATACATGGCCAAGCTTCCCCTTTCCGTTAAGAGCACCTACCGCCTCTATATTTAGCACCCCCGCATGGGCTTTTATGTTAAACGCCAGGGAAAAGGCAAAACACAGCAGAAAAATTGTCCTTATTTTTTTAAAGTGCAATTCCATATCCTCACATCCCGTAAAGTTTACTGTATATATGGTATTTGTATAATTTCATCGCCGGCTATTACAGCCTGAAAATAATTTTTAATGCTTTCGGGTTTTTCAATTAAAACCTCTGCCGCCTTTTTTATGCTGTCTTCATCATTGCCCGTTACCAGCCATACCGGAACTACGCTGCCCATGCCTGCGGCAGTTGCGTATATGGCGCCGGCTTTTGAAAAGCTTTTGATAACCTTTCCCGTATTATCCAGGGCATTTAACTTGCCTTCCTCAAATTCCACATAGACGCCTTCCATCTTATTTTTCCAGTTCATATCCTGCAGCCTCTTGCTGTCTTTTGAAATATCATCAAAGCTTCCGATTATAATAGTATATTTTTCCGGCTTTTCAACCTTATCGGCATTATAAGGAAGTATGTCTACAGATACTACTCCCTGAGAAATAAGGCTTTCTTTAAGCTTTTCCCCTTCTTCCCTGAAGTTTTCCGTATACATAATGACGGTACCGGGATTTTTGCCTCCAAAGCCGTTTTTAAAGGGCTGGGGATAAGAACCTATAACCGCAGGTATGAACATGGTGGTATTCCATTCATGATAGTCCCACCATATTACATCTCCCGGTGCCGGCCTGTACTCGGCGACTCCTATGGGGGCAAGTATACCGTTTACCCAGTAAAACCAGTCCTCCTTGCTCCTGTCTGCCCCGCTGAAAAATGTATACTTTGATTCCAGGCCGTTTATGGAGTTTACAAAGCCTCCTCCGTAGGCTGTCTGTATATCTAAATTTCTGAACAATACTTCCATGCCTACTTCGTCTTTAACCAGCCCTACATTTTTGGAAAACATTTTATTATAGCCGAAGTCTCTTGTTACGATTAAATCTATTTGATAGGGGCTTTCTATATCCCCGCTGGCTTTCAATTCCTGTGAATTCTGTGATGCCGGCCGGCCTTCCTGATACTTTATTTCACCCTGTACCGGACCTTTATAGTCCTTATATATGCTGGTATCCACATTTTCTTCTAGTTTGTTATTTTCACTGCTTTCTGTCTCAACCTTCACATTTTCATTATTTGTTATAACCCTTGTCCCCTGTTTTCTCCCGCATGCAGTTAAAGAGACAATCAATATTAAGCATATTAAAATCAACATCCTTTTTTTAAGCATAGTCCCGCACCTTGCTTTCCGTTTCATTATCATTCATTATCCTGACTATTTTATTTCTCCTATTGTACCTTTCCAGAACTTCTATAAAGCTCTTTCCAAATACTCTGGAAAACACTATATTCCCCAAAGCATGCATGCTGTCGTATGAAAAGCTTAAAATGCTTCCGATTAAAATTGCTTTTAAAGTAACAGGCCTTATATATTGCAATAAATACCATTGGTTCAGTATGAAGCCGTAAATATATCCCCACAAGCCGCAGAGCAATATAAAAACGTTTATTCCTCCGCTTTTTATGGGCTTTTTAAAAGCCCCGAAAAAAGCTCCGCACAAGCCCCATCCCATCATCTGCCATAGAGTCCAGGGTCCATGGCCTAAAAAAAAGTTTGAAATAAATGCGCTCATGGCTCCTACCATAAAACCGTTTACACTGCCCATGCTGTATCCCGTAACGGCGCACATGAAGGTTACGGGCTGGACTCCCGGTATAGCTGCAAAAGGCACCCTTAAAACGCCGATTATGGCGGATATTGTTGCCAGTATGCAGATGGTTTTTGCATCTATTTCCCTCATTTCAAATATGATTACAAAGGATACCATAATCGCGGCACAGCTTATAAGCACCGAGACTGCTGCATCCACATTGAAATAAGTGACTAAGAATAATATGACTGCAAAAAACAAAATGATAATGAGCTCGGGCTTTATTTTTCTTTTCATTTTATACCACCTTTAAAAGTTCTATTGCTTCCCGGGAATTTACAATTCTGTACTTGTCTTTAAAAATTTTAGCAATCTGGGGAGAGTAATACATGGAGCCGTAAAGTATGTCTTCTGTCCAGCCTTTAGCCACTATTTCCCCGTGAAACATAAGAGTAACGGTGGTAGCATAGTCTGCCGCAAAATCCGAGTCATGGGTTATAAGCACCACTGCTTTTCCCCTATGGGATAAATCCCTGATAATGCTTCCTAATTGTTCCTTGCTTTCTCCGTCCATACCCCGGGTAGGCTCGTCTAAAATTACTATGTCCGGATCTGCTGCCATGGTACAGGCAATGGCTACCCTCTGTTTTTCCCCTCCGCTTAAATCCCTGGGGTTTCTATCCTTCAAATGTCCGATATTTAATATTTCTAAAAGGCTCTTTACCCTCTTCTCATCGTATTGGCCTATATTTTCCAGAGTGTAAGCCACTTCTTTAAACACATTGCTCCTTCCGAAATAATCGTTGGGATTTTGAGAAAGATATCCTATTTTCTTTATTCTGTCTTCCATAATAATTTTTTTTAAATTCTTGCCATTTACCACAATCCTGCCGTTATATTCCTCGATAAGGCCTGCGATAATCTTGAAAAATGTACTTTTCCCCGCACCATTTTCCCCCATTACCGCCATTATTTCTCCGCGGTGCAGCACAAAGTCTATATCTTTTAATGTCTTCTTCCCTTTTTCATATTCAAAGTTTACTTTATTTGCTTCCACGACGACGTTCCCCAGGGGAAGATGCTCTTTTTGAGGGCGGTAATCAAATTCAATATCCTTTATATATTCTCTTCCTTCTCTTATGGTTACAGGGAGCCTGTCTCTTCCTGATTTCTTAAAAATATATGTAATATTTGGAAGATGACATTTTCTTTCTATAATTTTTGGAATACTTTGGGGGCTTCCTTCGGCAATGATCTTTCCGTCCTCCATAAAAATTATCCTGTCCGCCAGATGAAAGCACCTGTCCAGCCTTTGTTCCACCATAACTACAGTTTTTCCCAGGTCCCGGTTAAGTCTTTTAATGGAATTTAACACTTCTTCCCCGCCTATGGGATCCAGCTGGGATATGGGTTCATCAAAGGCAACTATATCCGGATCCATAGCCATGACGGAAGCTATGGCTACCCTCTGCTTTTGCCCCCCCGATATTTCCGTATTTTTTCTGTCTCTTATTTCATTTAGCCCGAGGAAAGACATGGATTCCGCCACATTTCTCTTCATGCTGTCCAAATCCATGACCAAATTCTCAAGTCCAAAGGCTATCTCTCTTTCCACGTCCTGGAGGACCATTTGCTTTTCCGGATCCTGAAAAACCATCCCTACCGTCTTCAATATATCCTGCCTGTCCATATGTTCTATATCTTTCCCTTTTAGCATTACCTTTCCCCCAATGGTCCCGCCATAGAATCCGGGGACAATGCCGTTAAACAGCCTTAACAGCGTCGATTTGCCGCAGCCCGAAGGACCGGCTATCAATACAAATTCTCCTTCCTTTATGGTAAGATTTATATTATCCACGGCATTTTCAGAGCTTTCGGGGTACCTGTAAAATACATCATCCAATTTAATCATTTCCAAGTTTTCCACCACCAGTTTATTATTGAAGGTATAAATAAAAGTATTATAAATATAATTTCCTGCAGGGATAGGGGAATTTTAATACTGTCCAGCACAGGATAGAAGGCATATCTGTGAAAACCATTGACCAGAAAATATATAAGGTAAATAAAAAATATGACTATGAAACCAAGCATCATCCAATCCCCGGCCGTGAACCTTTCGCTGAAATAAGAGCTTCTTTTGGAGTACATTCCATATCCCCTTGAGTACATGGATTCTGCCATATCCGCCGAGTTTTCTATGCTGGACAAAAATAATATATTAACGATGGATGCGCTGCTTGCCAGCCTTTTTCTAAGGCCCCTGCGGCTCATCATATTCCCTCGTAATTTTTCCACTTCTTTGATATTTAAATAGGCATTCATTATTGTCGTAAAGAGCCTTAGAGTCATATTTACCAGCAAGGCGGACTTGCCCAGGAATTTTGAAAAATATCCGAAAGCCCTGTCGGGATGGATGACTAAATTCCCAAAACCGAATAAAACAGTTACTCCGATTATTTTAAAACCGCTGAACAATCCATATAATATCGCTTCCATTGTGATTTTTATCCTGCCAAGGATTGGTATGTTAAAATGCCCTGTATAAATAACCGTTTCTCCCGAAGACACAAGTAAAGGATTCAATATAATTAAAAGCAGTACAAAGGGCAGCATCATCTTTCCGTATTTAAACAAATCCTTTCCCGACCCATCCATATAAGCCATGGCTAAAATGCTTAATATTGAAATTAATATGTATAAGGGGTTTTCAATAAATATAAAAATTAAGACGTACAAAAATATAAGCGAAACAGTAACAAGTGGGTGCAGCGACTGCAAGAATGTATTTCTGGCTTTATATATCATAAAATCATCGCTTTCCAAAATTTTATCGATAGGGAATATGCAAAATAAAAAACACCTCAATATTTCAGAGGTGTTTAAAAACACAATTTATTTTGAGCAGCCAAAAAATACGGACTACCCTATATACATTGCTTTCCGACGCTGCGTTATCTTTCCCTCCGAAAGATTCGACAATTAACGGGCAGGTTTCCTGGCTGAGCTTCATCCTACTCCCAACTCTTCCCAGAATATATTATTCCAGTGATTCTTGCTGGTTTCGTCAACATCACAGTAACGGTGGGCTGCAGTGGTATTTCACCACTTTCCCTTTTAACCCATCCCTGTGGAATGGGCACCCGATAATGGAATATTCAGTTTTAATCTTAATAAAAATATAGCATACTATTACATCCAATACAATAGCAAAGGGATTTACAGGTATCTTTTTTTGAAAAAGTATGTCTTATTTATGTGGTATAATGTTTTCATACTTGTCAAGGAGGGTTTTGGATGAGTAGTAAGCAAATAAAAAACTACGGCGATTTTATTAGCGCCTTGCTGGACGCTGGGTTCTCAATGGGAGGCGGGAACAGCGAAGGGATTTTCTCTGTAATTTCATGGAATTGGGAGGAAGAACCGCCTTATGAAACGCCTGTTCGCTGGCACACCGGCGACCCGGAGACTGACCCGTGGGAATGGCGCATGCGTGTGCTGGACGAGCGTAAGGATATTGCTTATGCAAAACTGTTCTTTAAGAAAAGCGGATATATCGTCAAAGAATGGGTTCCCTATTTTCTCGCGGTTCGCAGAGGCAATATGACCTTTGATGAAAAATACTCGGACGGTGCAATCAGCAACCACGCGAAACGCATTTACGGCACCATCCTTGAAAACGGTATGCTGCCGTTACATGCCATAAAGCAGCTTGCAGGTTTTGGCAAAGAAGAAAAATCTCAATTTGAGCGGGCCTTGGTTGAACTGCAGATGAAAATGTATCTGACCATGTACGGAAGGCAGCAGAAAATATCTAAAAAAGGTGAGGAATACGGCTGGTCGTCAACGGTGTTTTGCACAACCGAGAGTTTTTGGGGTGAGGACGTATTTGAAAAAGCCTCAAAAATCGGAAAGGATGAGGCCATTCAAAAAATAACAAATCATATTTTTACTCTTAATCCAAACGGTGAACCAAAAAACATTTTGAAATTTATCAAAGGCTAGTGTTCCTTTAACCGTATTGAAAGCTTGGCTGCAGAAATTCTGCCTGGCTTTTTTTAAATTGAAGTAAATCTGTAGCTAAATAAGCATGTAATTAAAAATGGCCCGTGCAGGCGACTGAAACCTGCACGGGCCAAATAAAAGGAGGCTGTTTGTTAATCTATGACTTTAAAAGTTTAGCGTATAACCTTAATTGTCTACATCTATTAATATAGGCTCTGCAAGCTGTTTCATAACATCAAATGTATCCCATACGAACACCTTAATCTTGTATGTGCCGGTATCGGGGATGGCAAATCCTCCCGAGAGCCTTACCGTTTCACCGGATGCAACTTCTTTTGATGCATAGGCATAATTTATCATCTCGTTTTTACCTTCTGTAATGTCATAGAGGCAGATGATCAATGTAGCCTGCTGGGGTAAATCATTATTGTTGGTCATCTGTACGGTTACATTGGCATCTTCTCCGTTGCTGAATTCTCCGTCATCTGTCCTTTCAACGGTAAATCCTGTCATCGGTTCCACAGTTACTTTGCAATACGGGCGGGAAATGTCAATAACTTCATCATCATCTTCGTTGAACCGCACAGCGGAAATCAGGTATTCGCCGGGCTCATCAAAACTTATTTCTGCTGTACCGTCCTGGCCGGTAAATATTCCGGTGGAATTGCCGGCATTTACTTCTCCGTCACCGCTTATATAAAGCTCTGCTCCTTCAATAGCTTCCGGTCCGGTAGACTGGCCAAACATCCAATTTGCAATATTTTCCCCCGTAAGAGTCAGGTTTAGCTTTTCTCCTGTTTTTACTGTAGCTTCTTCCCTGTCAAACATGGAGTGATATCCGTATATCCAGTCCACGCAGAAAACTACCACACTGTCTCCTTCTTGAAGCTCATACTGGGAAATAAGGTCTGTTGATGGCATTTCATTGTTAACGGCATACATCCAGGATACGCCATAGGTATCGTTTTCCTGGCCGAATATTGATTTAATAAGGCCGCTGCTTACATCCAGTATACTCTTATCCACCGGGTCTGCTCCGGCACCTTCTTCTATTCCTTTCACCAGAGCATGCAGGGCCGTCACTTTACCGTTATCGGTGCCGCCAAAGGATTGAGGATTAAAGTATTCTATGGAATCAAGGGTGGTCTTGGGCAGCAAGGTTACATCCGGCCCTTCAATTCTGATAGAAATATTTTTCACGGCCTTCTCTGCCACCGGGTCAATATCCGGTGCATTGAGCCAGGAGTTAAGGTAAGGCGGATTACTGCCATTATAGGATGTTTCCTGTTCATAATCGTTTATATAGTGCCATATGACTTGGTCTCCGTCTGCCAAAGTTTGCTGCTTAAGCCCCACATTGGAATGGATTCCGTTGACTGTATACATCCATCCGGATTTTGGACCGTTATCAAAGGCATATAGCCAGTAGCCTTTTAATACAGCCGGTGCCGTAATTCCGGCTACATAGTTATCCTCGGCACCCTCCTGGGAAAGCCCTGCATCCTCAATTGCCATCATAAATAAGTCATACATTTTGCTGCCTTTATCCATTGTATAGGCTTTGGTTTTTATCCAGTTTATATAACCGTCAAAGCGGGGTTGCCCATCTTCATGAACAGTGTCACCGATGAGGCGGAAGGTGACGGTTATATCATCCGAAGTACTGAAGGTGACTTTGTAGTCCGGCGCTAAGCGGACCACAAGTGGCAAACCGTTTGCATGGTATTTCTCGATTTGCAAAGAATGGTCGCCGTCAGTGAGATGGGCGCTTTCTATTTGCACTCTGCCATTTTCATCCGTTGTGTAAGTAACATCGTCCCAGGTCACGGTGGCCTCGGAAATTGGTACGGTATAAGGCACCTCCACCGTATCTCCGTCTTGCTCTACCCATTGAGTACCAGAGGCGGTAAAGGTGATTATACCGCTGCTGTTTAATTGGGAGGTATCCACTGTAGGATAGAGGCAGTTTGCATCGCCGTAATACAACAGTAATTCATCATTACCTTCTACATTATAGTCGGAAACTCCAACATTAGGTAAAATACCGTTAACGCGGTAGTTCCATCCGTCATAACCTCCAAAATGAGCCTGCTCCTCTCCATTTATAGCGGATATATATTTACCGAAACTGGTGTCGGCAAAGGTTATGGATAGAGAATCCTCATGTTCATCGAGATAATTCAGCACATCATATGCTGTGACATCTCCCGTGTTGGGTACCGTCACGCTGCCGTTATAGAGATTGCCGTCAATACCCTCGATACGTACATTTACGATAATGTCTTCGGCCACACCGAAGCAGAAAAGATATCCTGATTCGTTGAACAAATAGAGGTTTCCGTCATTATCGGCAGCAATCTGCTCAAAGGCAAACTGGGATATGGACGGCACCGCAACCTTACTTATTTTCGCATCATCGGCAGTGGTAACGGCTGCTGAGTCCTCCAGCACATAAACAGGCGCTGGTTCGGAATAGCCCTGGAAATAGAGATATACCTTATGGCTGTTGCCTTCATTGGCATAAGCTGTGCTGAGTATAGGTGTGCTTTGGACTTTAACTTTTTCTCCGCTATCAATGGTATAAATGGTCTCCAGAGTGTATGAAGAGCTTCCGCTTGGCTTCACAGGCGTCGCTTTCAGCACATCGACTTTTCCCTTCTGGCCTGTCAGGTACACCCTGTCATTATAGATTACGGGAGTGCAGAGGCTTTCCTGGCTGACGTCTGTAATAACGGGCCTGTCCGCCGTTCCTCCTGTATTTGTAATGAGCTTTCCCTGAGCATCCAGCTTTACAGCATACAGCTTGGCACCGGAGTATGAGGCAAAATAGAGCCTTCCGGTATCTTTACTGTAAGCAACGCCGCCCCAGGTATAGATATTGTTATCAGAGCTGAATTCCCATGTACTTATAACCTCTCCCGTCTTGTATTTTACGGCATAAAGGGTCTGGACAGCAGCCACATAGTAATTATCGCCTACTACGGTGCCCGAATTCCAGTTAAAATCGTCATTTAAGCTCCATGCAGGTTTGTTGCGGCCGTTTTCATCCACTTCAAAGCTGGTGGTCTTGAAAGCATTTTTGCCGCAGAAAATATACCCGTCGCTGTACACAATGGGACGGAAATTACCGACAGTCCCTTTGCTGTTCAGGCTGCCGTTGACCTGGGTGCTGTGCTGGCCACCGACAGTTGTCCGCCAGAGTTCCTTAAGGGTGCCTGCTTCAAAGGCGGTAATATAAGAGCTTCCGGCAAGGAAAAGTACACCGTCGCCATAGGCCAGGTAATCGTACATATAGCCTGCTGTACCGGCAGTTACCTGTGCCTTGATTTCACCTGTTTCCTTATCTATTTTGTTAAGATATCCGTCGCCGGTTAGGTAAACGTAGCCATCCGCCACGACAAAGGACCCTGCATAGGCTGCTCCAAAATTATCGGTCGAACTTATCTGTGTCGCCCATTTTTCAATTGCTTCACCGGCGCTTACAGGCAAAGGGGAATTTATTATGGCATTGCCATCCTTATGGTTATATGCCCCTGCCCAGCCGGCGGCGCCTGAACTGCTTCGGTCCTTGTTCAAAATGATCCTAATAACACCCACGCCTCCAAAAGCTCCGGATGCGGGATAGCAGCCATCCAATGTGACGGTATAAGTGTAATCTCCGTTGAGGCCGTCGAAATGCCCCTCCGTCCCGGAAACCTCATTATTCTCACTGTCAAAAACTTTAATGAGCGCACCGGCGGCGCTGTCAACTCCCTCTCCGGCTATAATCTCAAAGTCTACGCTATAGTACATGGAAAGAGAGATTTCGTTTGTCCCATTTTCTGAAACTGTGAATTCGCCAGTTATGGTTGGGAATCCTTCCTTTGAGACCTCATAGTTATATGTACCGTCTTCCAGGGAGTAGGTGAAAGTACCTCCCGATACCGAGACAGGGACATAGGTAAAGCCGTCACGGAATATCTTTACTATTGCCTCTGGGTTATCCACAATAAATGTAAACACCCTCGGGTCGGTCATATTGACGGTGGTGATATTATATGTTCCCGTTATTCCCAGGCATTCGGCGGTAATGGTGGCAGTGCCCGCCGATTTAGCCGCAACGACGCCGCTGTCATCTACTGTAGCCACACCGGGGTTGCTGCTGCTCCAGTTTACAACATAATTGGGAGAAACGCTCAAAGGCACGGCACTTCCTACCTTTAGGCTCTCTACGCCTGCCGGCTGCGATACCTCAAAGGATTGGGGCAGTGATGACACGGCAGCATCCTTCTTTACCGGGTTTGCCACTATGCTGTCCACCTTGAAGGTAGCACAGTAAAGGCCCTCGCTTTCGGATGTGACATATTTGTCTCCAGCCTGCATATAATATGTATCTCCAAGCTTGCCTGCAAAAGCCACGTAATAGGCAGCCATGGGAAGATTAGCCGCCATATCCCGGACATATCCGGTGCCCGGATCATGGTTTAATGCAAGCTGTGTGCTGCTTTCTACAGGGCTGTCTAATTTTAAAGAAACGATGCCCTTTCCATCAATAAATTTGCCTGTACCATTGCAAAATACGGCGCCTTTCATAACATCAAATGAGGCTCTGTTACCCGAAGCCGCAATAAAGGATGCGTTATCCTTAATACTCATTGTTGAATCTTTAGCAAGATATACTCCGTTGGTCTGCCCATAGGTAAACAAAGAGCCTACCTTGACTGTAACCGGCCCGTCGGAGCGTATTCCATAGGATTGATCAACGCTGGTGGCATTGATCAATGTGACGGTACCGCCGTTTTGTATAAAAGAGGTACCGCTGCCACTGATCATAAGTGCCGCTGAGGTTCCTGCTCCTACTTTTTCCTGAAGGGCAACATTCAGGCTACCGCTGTTTACGGTAAGGGTTGGACCCGATGTAGCCTCCCCTCCTTTTGTCAGGTAGAAGCCATTGGATGTGTTAACACCCGTAGTGTTGGTAACCGTAACGTCAGCTTCATCAATGGTAATATCTCCGCTGGAATAAATTGGGTAGGAGCTACCAATGATATTAAGAGTGCCTGTACCCTTTATATTCAACTCTCCGTTTCCAATCCTGAACCCGGGTCCTTTTTCGTTGGAAATTGTATTGTCGGTGCCTGCCTTGACCGTCAGGTTGACAACAGCTCCGCCTTCAACAGAAAAAGCGTTGGCATTGGTGGCGGCATCGGCCGGTCGCAGGATTGCCGCGTTATCTAAGGTCAGGTTGACTGTACCTGCCGTGTCTATACTGACTATGGTTGATGTTGTGACGCCGGTAATCACATAATTACCGCCCTCGGTTATGGAAATATTCTCCGTAGCTTCCGAAAGATCTATTTCCACCGTAGTCGGAGTAGTAACATATGCAACAGCCGCCCCGTCAATGGCTTTAGTATAGCTGGCTGCAAGATGGCTCCCTGCTTCGGCCAGCGCATTGGCAGGGAATAATGATAACAGCATCATCAACACCATTAACGTTGAAAGCAGCCGCTTCAGCTTTTTTTGATACGTCTTCTTATGAAATAATTTCATTACGCTCTTTTTTCCCCCTTTAAAATAAAATTTATATACGTCTATTAAGCCTGTCTCTCTGAAATCACCCCCTTAAAAAGCAAAATAAAAAAACACCTCAATACTTTCAGAGGTGTTTAAAACACAATTTATTTTAAACAGCCAAAATAACCCAGACTGCCCTATAATATCGTTTCCCGACACTGTATTATCTTTCCCTCCGAAAGATTCAACAATTATCGGGCAGGTCTCCTGGCTGAGCTTCATCCTACTCCCTTATCTTCCCGGAATATATTCCAGTGATTTTTCAAGGTTTCGTCAACATCACAGTAACGGTGGGCTGCAGTGGTATTTCACCACTTTCCCTTTTAACCCATCCCTGTGGAATGGGCACCCGGTAATGGAATATTCAGTTTTAACATTAATAAAAATATAGCATACACTTACATCCAATACAATAGTAAAAGGGGTTTATAAATATCTTTTTTCGAAACAGAGTCTTTAAAATTTAAATAAATCTCAATCCGTTAATTACCTGCTCCAGTAAAAATAAAGCTCCTCTTTCTCCAAATAAAAACTTCTCGGTAACATCCACATATCCCAATGTCGGCATTGCTATTTCTACTCCGCAGAAGGTATCATCATTAAGCTTAAGCTGTGAAATGGTACTGCCGTCTGCAAATAACATATGGGTAGGTGTTTCTATAATTGGCCTGTCTAAAACTTCTTCGTAGCTAATGCCGGTCAGAAAGTCCTTGAGCTTTATATTAAAGGAAGTATCCGCTTCCGGCAAAATTGAAACAGCAGCCGGTATCATCCCGAGATAAGTACACAGCCATTTTGTCAGAGCGTAAGCTACAGAAGCCTCGGCCTTAACGGAAAATAACGAACCCTTTGGCAATCCCAGAAGAGATGAATACCGTGCCAGGAATAAATATGCCCTGGCTCTGGCTCTTTCTATTACTTCAATTGCCTTTTCCGGGTTTGCATCCAAGGCAATACAGACCTGCCTTATAAAGGCTTCCGCTGCATCAAAACCTATAGGAGGACCTTCATCGGGTACAATATATGGAATTTCATATTCGGCTTTAAACTTCTCTGCTATTTTCATTCCGTATTCGGGATAAAGCACAACATTTAATTGAGCCTCCGGCGCATGAGTTATTGTCTCTACAGAATCCGTTGCTCCTAAAGCCGAAATAACTTCAATGCCGCACAGATTTAAAAGAGCCTCTATGGCCTTATAATTGCTTTCAAAATACTTTTGATAAATACATAAGCCTATAAGGTTTACGGTTTTTTTACGGGTGCTTTTAGGACACATTGTAATGGTATCCATGACCTTCATTATGGCATTTTGATATCCTACGCCGAAGCTTCCCGAATAACCCGTGTTTTCCATTGAAAAACAGTAAATGCCGCTGACCTCCTGCTGGAGAAACTTCTCCAAATCGTCCCCTATCAGGGCGGCACCGGGAGAATTTATTACGGCAATCAACTTAAAATTCTTTTTTGTAACAGACCGCAGTATGGCCGTAAGCTTTTCACCGCTTCCGAAAACGTAATCATGGCTGTCAAGATAGGTGGAAGGTACCCTGGGCTGCCCGAAGTAAAAATCCTCGGAATACTCAAGAGGGTCGAAGGAAAGACTCCTTAAGTACTGGCTGTCGGATACGGCGCTGTGATAGAATTTGCATCCTGTCGGCCCGTTCAATATTACACAGGCATCCTTAATTCCTTCGATGGCAAAAACCGCACCCGTTAAATTATCAGGAGAAATATTTTCTGAATAAAATGTCATCCTTCTTCCACCCTTCCTTTAGGTTCATCCTGAAAAGCTGGCTCCATCGCCTTGCCATTATAACGCCGCTTAAAAAACCGGCAGTGGGGCAAAGAGGTATGGTATCCGCAAGTATGTCTCCATCCAGGTTTGTCGATGAGTAATTGGTAAGCAGAATATCAGGTTTTATCCGCTTTAGGTCGCCCGGCCTGTTTTCGTTATTATATTGAATGTGCAGCTCCTCGATTTTGTCTTTATATTCCGTCTGAAACAGGTTCTCCTGTGAATAATTCAGGATTCCCACAAATACTATTCTCATCTCCAAGTCTATTGCAGTCTGTAAAATCCAGTCTATATTATGATTAAATGTAGCAATCATAAGCTTTTTGCCCCTCATGTAAGGCTTTATTACATTAATCTCCTCATCATATTTTATTTTATATGCTGCAATTATGGAGTCTACATCCTCTTTATGAAAATACTCTCCTATTTTGCGAACCCACAGACAGCTTTCGTTAAACCCTACAGGAAAAGGCATGTCCAGAAATTCTGCCCTGTACTCCTCCTGTAAAAAGCCCTTTATCGTCCTTCCCATATAATCCCCGTAAGCTAAAAGATTAAGTTTGGCTTTCATGAAGCCCTGTATTTCCTGGCTGGAAGTCTCGCATATAAAACGGCAGTTTATTTTTATGCCTAGCCTATCAAGAATTTCCTTGATATATTCAAAGCTCTCGGCCGTTGCATTTGCTATGGATTTTTCGGCTATTATATTCACTGAATTTTCCTTTGCATCAACATTTTTATCAATCAGGCTTTTTGCTATTTCCATATAAGCCATCAATATTCCCTGTAAATAGTCTCCCTGTATATTCCCGTCCGTCAGGACTGGTATGATTTTCATGTCTTCCTCTTCTAAATTTCTTACAAAATCTATATTATCTCCTATGATGCCGCTAGGGCATGTCGTCAGTACAAAAATCGCCTTAGGCTTTTGAGCCCTGGCCACAATTATTTTTTTGCGCAGTTCTTCTATCCCACCAAATATCATAACACCCTCGTTCATTTCAGACGAAATAACAGGAGGCGATACCTGAAGCGGCAGTACGATGCCCCTCTCAAGCAAAAAACGGCGGGCAAGGGAGGTTATGCTCTGATATGCAATATGTGCGCAGCTGCTGGGCCCATGGGCGATGCATATGGAGTCCTTAAGCTGGGTGCAAATGCTCATGGCCCCGCTGAAGGCACAGCCGTGAAGGGGCTCCCGGTGAATTAAATTCTTGGAATAGAGCATGGGCTTCTTAACGGTAATTTCAACGGGCTTAATGGTCCTGCTGAAAGAGAAGGAGGTTTGCTTCTTTAAGAGCACCTTTTCCTCCAGCTCTTCGTCTGAAAGAGGCAAGGCTTCATACAATACATTCTGTTTAAAAATATAATCCGCAAGACTTTCAAACTTAGCAGCTATTTCAGAATCAGGGAATTTTTCTAAAAGGCACATGCCTTCCCTTTCACTTTGGGAAAATAAATCACTTCGGGGGAATGTCTCCAAAACCGGCAAATTTACGGCATCGCAAAAACGCTTTATGCGTTCCTCTTCTTCTTCCAATCCGCGGGAATTTATAATTATTCCGCCGGCACGGTTTATATACGTATCGTAGTTCTTTAATCCCCGGAGTATATTGTTGGCAGCATAGATTGACATGAACTCTCCCGATGTTATTATATATACCTTGTCCGCATATTCACGGCGGATGGGCACCGCAAAACCACCGCAGACCACATCGCCTAAAACATCGTAAACAATTGCGTCATAGTTGTTTCCTTTTATTCCAAGGCGATCAATAAGCTCGAAGGTGGTTAAAATTCCCCTTCCGGCACAGCCTACCCCCGGCTCCGGTCCGCCTGCCTCGACACAATGTATTCCATAGGCTCCTTCAAATACAATATCCTCCAGCTTGTATTTATCGGGGCTTGTACTTTTTATGTATTCAAGAACGGTGTTTATCCTGTTCCCATGGAGCAGCAGCCTTGTAGAATCGTGCTTTGGGTCGCAGCCCACCTGAAGGATTTTATTCTTCTTTTTGGCAAGGGCGGCGGATATATTTGCCGAAAGGGTAGACTTTCCTATTCCACCCTTTCCATAAAAGGCCAGCTCAGTCATCCGATGCACTTCCTTTAATTAAAGTATTTTTATTCTTCCTGCAGCATTTTTCTTTTTTCTTTTGAACTCTTTGCTCCAACATGCGCCGGCGCTTCTCACTTACCGGCTTCAATCCCGCGTTCTCCATGATTCTGGGCCAGTTCCCCAGGCGGTATTTTAAATAATCAAAGGCAGGAATCTCTGATTTTATCGGAAGACGCCCCAACTTTGTGGCGAGATCGCGCACCCGCTGATAAAGCTGTTCGTCGGTTTCCCTACGATATTGAGTTATACATTCTTCATAGTTTTCTTTTAAATATTTTACACTATCCAAACCCTTTGTTCCACCTCCCGATATAAAAAAAGAAATCTTCTTTTTATACATCCGTACGACACCTTACATCTGAATTCCCCCCTTTCATGAAATTAAAAAGCACCCCTGTTTATTCAGAGGCGCTAAAAAGACAACTTTTAAATATTAAAAATGAAATAACACTATATCAACATTATTTCCTGTCCTGTATTATCTTTCCCTCCGAAAGACTCAACAATTATCGGGCAGGTTTCCTGGCTGAGCTTCATTCTACTCCCTAATCTTCCCGGAATATACTCCCAGTGATTTTTTTCAAGGTTTCGTCAGCATCACAGTAACGGTGGGCTGCAGTGGTCTTTCACCACTTTCCCTTTTAACCCATTTCTATAAAACGGGTACCCGGTAATGGAATATTCTATTTTTGCTTATCTAAAATATATCATAAGAATGATGTTTAGCACAATATAAAATAATCATGTAAATGAGGCTGTCCTGTGCAGACGGTTGAAATCTGCACAGGACAAATAAAGGAGGTTGCCTGTTAACTCAATTGATGAAGTTTACAGCATATGGTTCTTTAGTTCCTGCATTCAGGAAGATATCCGGAGCTATTTCTCAGTCAAAATAAAAAACACCTCCGGCTTTTCAGAGGTGTATTACCAACAATACATTTCATACATTAAAGATAAACAAATGATATAATTATTCTGTTCATCCGAACTGCATTATCTTTCCCTCCGAAAGACTCAACAATTATCGGGCAGGTTTCCTGGCTCAGCTTCAATCTACTCCCCAATCTTCCCGGAATATATTCCAGTGATTTTTCAAGGTTTCGTCAGCATCACAGTAACGGTGGGCTGCAGTGGTCTTTCACCACTTTCCCTTTTAACCCGTTTTTAAACGGGCACCCGGTAATGAAATATTTAATTTTATTATTTATCTAAATATAACACAAAAGTGACGCTTTGTGCAATACCATATAATACATATTTCCGATAAAACTGTATAGTGCAGGCATTAAGCCTGCACTATACAGAATATAAGAGGATATTCAAATAAGTAGAAATTTTTAAATTAATGTATGTCCTTTAATTGTCCGCTACCTCTATTAATATAGGCTCCGCCAGCTGTTCCATACCTTCAAAGGTATCCCATACGAATACCTTTACTTTGTGTGTCCCGGTATCCGGTATGGTGAAGCCTCCCGTAAGTCTTACGACTTCTTTTGCTGCCACTTGTTTCGATGCATAGGCGTAATTTATCATCTCATTTTTACCATTTTCAATGTCATATAGGCAGATGATCAAGGTAGCCTGCTGGGATGAATTACCGTTGTTTGTCATACTCACGGTAACATTGGCATCTTCTCCGTTTTTGAAGCTTCCTTCACCTATCCTTTCCACTATAAAGTCTGACGGTTCTGTATCTTGGGATTTGAATACTCCATAGACTCCGCTTCCGCTTATGGGTGCTAACATTTTCCCCATGGCTTCTGGATAATCTGAAGCTATCCTTATCCATTCGCCTTTTGCCGGGTCAAAGCGGTATACCGATACTTCCGATATATCTGATACTCCGCTGCTTACATCCAGCCTTAATAACGCTTTATTGCTCAAATCCATACCGTCTATGGTCAGCTGGACTATGGGTCCGGCAGCTTCCATTCCATCTCCCGGAGCATACTCGGGATAACTGATTGTATTGCTTACATCGTTTAATGTCACTGTTGTATCGCTTGGAATTAAATCTTCATAGAAAACTATTGCCGTATTGTCTTCAAAAATTACTAGCTTGTCAAGGCTGGGTATCTCAGCAGGTTCTCCCAGCTTGCGCTTTGTAAATGTTGTATCCGAGCCTTCTTCAAGCCTGAACTCGTCCGTATAATGCCACAGTATCACATCCCCGTCATATATTGTTTTTTCTGTCAAGCCTACCCCCGGGTGAACTCCGTTGACCATATACATCCAGCCGGATTTGGATCCGTTATCAAATTCTTCCAGCCAGTAGCCTCCAAAGGCTTCCGGAGCCCTGATACCGCTTATATAGTTTTCTGAGTTTCCAATGGCATATGCCATCCCGTTATCGGCAAGAACCTTATAAAATACATCGGATACTTTTGCTCCCGACAGCACCGTAACTTCGGTTGCATCTATCCATGTTTCATATTTTGTATGGGTGTACGGTGAACCGTGGATGCTGTCTCCTATGAGCTTGAATGTCACGGTTATATTTCCGGCTCCTCCCTCAATAAACTTTACCGTTATGTCAAAGGTCTTTTCCATTTCCGCATCCCCGTAGGATATTTTTGCAGTAAGCTTTATTTCCTCATCCGTAGCATAGCGGGTGACTTTTCCCTCATCGGAAACTATCTGAGTGTTGCTGCTTTTCCAGGTGATGATCGAGCCAAAAGCTCCCCGCAATGGGAGGGTAAGGTCTTCGGTTACTTCCGACAGGTTTTCACCAATTGTAAGGGCCACCGCTTCTTCGGTTACTATGTGTTCGTCCAGTGTAGCTCCTTCTTCTATGGCTGCTTTATTAGAGCAGTATTTGAATACCAGCTCATCTCCGTCATTTAGCTGGGCTGCTGACAGGGGAGCTATCACCTTTTCCCCGTTTACATAGCAGTACCAAGCGGAGTCCTCTCCTGCTGTCAAGCCTGAAATCACCGATATTACTCCGTTATCCATGGTATAGCCTATATGTGCTTCATCCAGGGCGGCTCCGAAAATTTCATCTATGGTTTTTCCTGTTATATCTTCAAGGCCTGTCCTTTCAAGTATGATACCTCTGTCGGCATCGCCTATTACCGCTATGGAGGCGCTGCCTGCTTTAACAAGTCCTTTTGCCGCGTCTTTAAGGTCGAAGTATTCCTTGCCGAAGGCGCGCTTTGACATCTTGGTTTCATTGCTGCGTATTGCTTGTGCTGCGGTAAGGGCAGCCTGGAGAGCCTGCAGGCTTGCTTCCGTATACTCTTCGGTATTTCCGTTAAGTATTTCTTCGGCATTTTCTATCACATCGTCAAACTGGTCTTTTGTTATGCCCACACGGCGCCATACACTGTCACTGTAATATACGTCCCCAAATGCTATTGCAAGCTGGGGGTTGAAAGTTTCCCTGTCCTTTATTTCCAGGTTGTACAATGTGTCCATTACACCTACGCCGTTTACTTTCCATTCATCGGCTGTCAAATCGAAACCGCTGGGACCTGCTTCCTTAAGGGCCATAAAGCCGCTGACCACACAGGCGTTAGACATGGTTATGGAGCCGCCTTCTACTCCTCCGGTGTTGAACAGGGCTATTTTTTCCCCGCTCTGAACCTGGGAAGCCTTCAGAGCTGCTTTAAGCTGGTTTATGGCATTCAAAATATTGTCATTCGTACTACCGTCTTCATTCTTCAGATGGTTGGCAAGTACAATAAGGCTCCATCCGGCCATATCCGGACCGTAGGTCAGCTCGCTGTACTGTGACCTGCAGTAGCCTATATATTCGTTCCGGCGTGCGTCGCTTATATCCACTCCGGCAGCTTCCAGGGCCATACCCGACCATATTGGAGCTGCATAGGGTCCCCAGTTATTTTTTGTTTCACGATAATTCAAAAGACCCTGGACATAATTTGTACCTTTGTAGTTGTATGGGTTTTCTCCTATTGAAAGTATCATGAGTATTACAGCGCCGTAATCCGTAGGCTGCCAGGAACTTTCCTGGCGGTGATTGCGCACGTCGTATATACTGAAATTGTATTTATCAAAGTCATCTCCCAGTACGGACTTGGCCGCAAAGACTTCCCAGTAACCGCTTGTAAGTGCTTTATCCGTATTGTACTGCTCCCTTATTGTATTGACCGCTTCCTTTACTATATCGCTGGTTAGAGCAGGCACACTTACGGTGAATTCCCTGGAAGCCGTCTTTTCATTTAATGCGGCGGTAGCTGTCAATATTACCACGCCGTCAGCTGAACCGGCTGCAGGCCTTGTTACTACTCCATCTGACGATATTACCGCTTCATTATCAGATGTCCAGGTTATGGCGCTGCCGTTCCTTCCCGAAGCAGGCAAGCTGATATTTTTAATGGTGCTTTCCGGAATGGATATTTCCAAAAGGTCTGCCTGTAATAGCTCTTCATCGCTTATGACCCTTTCAGCCGGCACGGTAACGGAAAATACCCTGGTCTGGGTTACGCTTCCCCGGGTGGCAGTAGCTACAAGAGTTACAATCGCATCTGCAGAGCCCACGGGGGGACGGGTGACCACTCCGCCTGTTGATATTACCTGGGGCTTGCTGGAGGTCCAGGTTATGGTACTGCCGTTGGGGCCTTCCGTTGGCAGTGTAATATTTGCTGTGGCGGTTTCGGGTACAGACAGTGCCGCCAGATCGGAGTTTACGGCTTCTTCATCGCTTACGCTGGAGGAATCGAAGGTTATGGTAGCCAGTATGGACCTGTTATTTTGAAGGTCCCCCAGGGCCATCATCATGGAAATGGTAGCCGCAGTATTACCACTGGGATTTGAGCCTCTTACTCCAGCTGTTGCACTGTAACTATAGCTTCCGTCTCCCACCCGGGCATTGCGAAGCACCTCCAGCACCTTATATTCCTCCACCTTATTCTTTTGACCTGCCGCCACTAGAGCCGATACATACCTGACCAGAGGCTCTGTATTGGTAATAAGGCCTTCATCAAACAGATATTTCAATGTGGCAAGAATGCCTTCCATTTCTTCCTGGGCTTTTTTACCTATCGTCTTTCCTTCTTCATACAGTGTCTCATCTTCTGCCAGCCGGGATAATAGCATGACAAGGTCGCAATGGTAGCGGAACCAGTCTGGCCTGTTAGTAGAATCATTTGGCGCCAATATTTGGCTGTAGGCCCTGCCTCCCGTCAAAGGATAATCAATCATTTTATCAAAAATGTGCTTTATAGCTCCGATACGGCCAAAGCTTGTGCCGGACTGTTCACTGCCCCAGGGTCTGCCGTTGAAATATGCCTCAAGGGCAAGGGTATAATACATGTGAGAACTATCGGACACAAAATTACCCTCATATCCTATAGTGCCGTTTTGCTGCTGGTTGCCCAGTATCAGCTGTATAAGGTCCACCTGCTCGGTCTGGCTGCTACCGGTTATATTGCGGGTATAGTCTCTCGGGTTTCCTCCACGGGCCATAGTGTCCAGGGCGGCCAGGGCCTCAGAAGCACGGCGGTCGGCAGTTCCGGTTAAGCTATAGTATTTTCCGTAGTAGGGCAGGTTAAATTCAAAACCTTCCAGGCTGCCTATTCCGGAAAGTACCGCCATAGGCTCCCATGCGGTATCAAGGGTATGCTTGTTTTGATAGAATTCCTTAGTTTTTGCAAAGTTTTCTTCCATGTGGAAGCGCTGGTCCATTGGCTTTATTACAAAAGTCCAATATCTTTTTATAAAGGACGTACCCTTATTGACCACCGCAGTAAGGGTGACTGATATATCCCTTCCCTCTGCCGGGGCATGGATTGTGCCGTCCGCTTCTATAGTAACGGTATCGCTGCTGGACCAGGTGATATCTGTAGTATATTCACCTACTGTCGGCAGGGGATATAAGTTTTCCTCATCCAGTGATATTTCGGCCACAGACTTTTCCACAGCTTCAATATCTTCTTTTGCCTTTTCCCTTGCGGCGTTGTCATTAAAGGACAGTCTTAAAAAGGCGGATTTTTTCTCTGGGTCTGCATTTTGTCCCAGGGCTATCAGCGCCATGGCTGTAGATTCCCTGTTGGACTCGGTATCTGTAAGCTTTCTCTTGTAGCTGCCGTCTTCTAACTGGAAGGCCGCCAGCTTCTGCCACATTTCATCGTCAACCTCTTCACCATAGGAAAGCCTTGATATTATATATGCCGCCATAAGCTCGCAGGATGAGGTAATCTTGTTTTCGCTGCCCGTCTTTGCATATTCGGAATCCATAAATGCCATGGATTTTCCTATGTTATCAGCTGTAAGCTGCGAAGGGTCAGCAGCTGCCCACAGTCCCTGCATCATCCAGTAGGTAACAACCAGCCTGTTGTCTGCTGTAGTATCAAGTCCCCACATTCCGTTTAGATTACCGCTCACGTAACCATTCCCTGGATAACTATTAAGAAGATATGAAATGTATACATCTTCTCCTATGTATAAAGGAAATTCATTCTGCATGGGATAATCCCCGCCGCCCCAGTAGGTATGGAGCCCCAGCAACGCCATATTATTTGCCGCTGAAGCATTACTGTCAAAGCGCGGTGTAGGAGTGTTACCATTTTTACCGCTGCTGTTCTGATATTTATTCAATTCATGTACATAGTTTTTTCCGTTTAAAGCTGCCGGGTTCTTTCCTAGGGCTATGCTGTCCATTATGAGCAGGGCCAGCTGGCCCTGTACGTTTATGCCTCCCGGATTTACCGCAAATATAATGTTAGATATACCACTGCTGTCTTTTAAATAATATGCGTTTTCCGTAAGGGAACCGGCATTGTAGACTGAAAGGTCCACACCTGCGCCGTATAATGCCGTGGCTTCCAGAGGCGCCGTCAGGGTCTTATTTGCATCGTAAAAATCCTTCACCTTCCGAAGCTGTTCCTCGGCCAGTGACTCTTCTATTACTGTAAGTACTGCTGCATTTGATGTCACGTTACCGTTTATATCGGTAATAACGCAACGGTACTGCCATCCGTTCATTTCTAAAGTAGCTGCGGCTATTGTGTATTCCACCGATGCTGCCTCTTCAATTTCTTCCCAGCCGGTACCGTCATTGCTTTCCCATTGGTAGGCAAGGATGGCGCTGTCTCCTGAAGCCGTCACGCTGAATACAGCTCCCTGCCCTGCCGCCACTGTAATATTTTCAGGCTGCGCCGATATAATCGGCAGATTTACTGCTTCTGGGAAGGGGTTTGCATTTTGCCCCGGCAATCCCTTAAGCTTAGGATATGAAAGATCTTCGTCCCATTCCCAGGTATTCGTGAAGTTAAAGCCTAAGGCTTCCCATGTGCTCTTTGTTTTAATCTCGGCCATAGTTTTAGGCTCGCCGTTTTTATCCGAAGCACCGCCTGTAACGGCAGCACCTTTTACCTTCATACCGTCCCAGGCTATATTGCCTGAAAAGCTTCCGCTCTTCTCAACACCTGAAATGCGTCCGAATTCATCGTTGGTATTAGGAGGCGTACTTTCATTTTTAATTTCTTTATTTATGGCAGCATTGTTTTTTATCTGTGCTGTACTGCTTGCCGCAGAACTGTTGGGTGTTCCCGTTATCCCACCTATTCCGGCACCTTTCGTATTTCCCGCTTTGCCGTTAATTGTGCCTGTGGCATAGCAGTTTTCTATGGTTATGGAACCTGTGTCTATTGCCGTAGCCTGATTGTTTCCGCCAACTACTCCGCCTATTAAAGGCTTGCTGCCGTGAGTGCAGGATACATCTCCCATGGAATAACAGTCTTTCACGGTAATTACTCCGTCTTTACTGTTGTTATTAAAATTTATAAATCCTACTACACCGCCGACACCGGCATTTCCACTGCTGCTCACGTCAATATCCGTATAGCAGCCCTCTACCGTAGCTGTTGCTCCCATAACGCTTGCCTGCAGCAATCCTACAAGCCCTCCTGCCCAGTAGTCGGATTTTATGGTGCCTCCCTGTACCGTACAGCTTTGAATAGAAGAGTTTAAAGCAGCGCCTGCCAATGCTCCGGTTCCTGCTACTGCAGCTCCTTGCTGGCTTCCGGATACTTCAATATCCGGTGATATTATATTTACATTTTTAATAGTTGCCCCGTTTAGATATCCGAACAGTCCCATGATTTTGGCGGTCACAGGCGTACTTGTATTTTTTATATACAACCCTGTAATATTATTCTTGTCCCCATCGTAATATCCCTTGAATACATAATTTGTGCCGCTGCGCCCTATAGGTGTCCATGAGCCTGAACTTGAGCCACCTAAGTTTATATCTGCTGTTTGTTTGTAGTACATTACGTTAAATCTTGTACTCTCTTCATTGACTGAGCCATTGTATATATAATCAGACAGGTTGGCAAGGTCATCCTTGCTGCTTATGAGATATGGTTCACTCTCGGTTCCTTTTCCCCCGCTGAAATATTCTTCAACCGTAAGGGTAGCTTCATCCGATGTTGCACTTTCATTGCTGCTGTCGGTTACGGTGCAGCGGTACTTATAGCCGTCCATACTTATTACGGTGGGGCTGGTCACATATACACCGGAAGTTGCGCCTTCAATTTCTTCCCAGCCGGTGTCATCATTGCTTTCCCACTGGTAGGAATAAGGCTCGTCCCCTCCTTCTGCCGTGACACTAAAGGCAGCAGTTTGCCCTACTTTTACCTCAGCATCTTCGGGATGCGCCGATATGGCGATGCTGGCATGTTCTTCAACCGTAAGGGTAGCCTCATCGGATGTTACGCTTGCATTGCTGTCGTCAGTTACTTTGCAGCGGTACTTATAGCCGTTCATGCTTATTACGGTGGGACTGGTCACATATACTTCAGAATTTGCTCCTTCAATTTCTTCCCAATCTGTACCGCCATTGCTTTCCCACTGGTAAGAATAAGGCTCGTCCCCTCCTTCTGCCGTGACATTAAAGGCGGCGGTTTGTCCCACTTTTACCTCAGCATCTTCGGGATGTGCCGATATGCTAAGGGGGCTTTCAGCGGCAAAGGCACTAAGGGGCAGCATACCTATAATCATAACGGCGGTAAGAAGCATGCTTATGAGCTTTGTGCAAAACTTTCTTCTCTTTTGCTGCATGTATCGATCCTCCTTAGAAATATTAATTTTATTCCTCTAACTATCAGAAATTATGCTATTTCATCAAAACCACCTCATTAAAAAAGGCATTATCCTGCAGGATAATGCCTCCGGTATCTCCGGTCAGCATTTATTTATTCTTTTGCCTTCTTTTTCCCTTACTATTCATCACATCCTTCTTAAATATAAATTAAAAGATAACCAGAGTTATTCTCAGGCCAATAAAAAAACACCCCCATTATTCAGAGGTGTCTTAAAAAGATAATTACTTCAGATAGTAAGTTCAGATACATTTACCAATATTGCTTCCTGCCCTGTATTATCTTTCCCCCCGAAAGATTCAACAATTATCGGGCAGGTTTCCTGGCTGAGTTTCATTCTACTCCCTTATCTTCCCGGAATATATTCCAGTGATTTTTACAGGTTTCGTCAACATCACAGTAACGGTGGGCTGCAGTGGTTTTTCACCACTTTCCCTTTTAACCCATCCCTGTGGAATGGGCACCCGGTAATGGAATATTCAGTTTTATCTCTTATTTAAATATAGCATGATTATTTCATTGTGTGCAATATTTAATTCATATCTTGCCGAAATATATAGATTTCGCATTTTTTATGGAGGCCTCTTGGAATAACTGTTTAAAAAGCTGTATAGAATAAAAGGAAAATACTATATTATTTTTAAAAACGGCAAAAAGCAGGGGAGAATTCCTGCGGAATTCCTCCTGCTCCTGCCTGTGCCTTAAGGCATCATTTCATTAATCATCCCACTCATAACGATAGGACTGGAAACGGAATATAATTTCCATACCGTCTTCCAGAGCTTCGGCGGTAAGATACTGTATCGGATCGTATGGATCGTCGCCGTCTGGAATAACAGTGCATACCCAGCCCTCTCCCTCGGAGATATGGTGCCCGGTTATAGGGTCATAGTCGTAATCATTCCATGTTACAAAATCTCCAATAGCCTCAATATACCCGCCAGGGTCGCCGTAAGCAGGATTAGCATCCCATCCGACAACTGGCGGATCTTCAATTTCCGGGTCCTCATCCGGTAACGCTCTAATCTGTTCCGCTGCAGCAAAAATGGCATCATAGACAGAGGCCGCACCGCCTAACGGATCGGTGTAACCGCCAGGCAGGTATGGTTTACTAACGGGGACAGCAGAATCATACTCTACAGTCCGTGTCGTCCAAAGCTGTACATCCGGGTCTACGGTATCATTGTAAAACTTGACTGTAACCGTGGTGTCGATAGCGGCAAATGCCGTCATTGAGAGCGAGAAGGAGAACACTACTACCAGCGCCATTAAAAGGGCCAGCTTGCTTCTGAAGCCTTTAACCATGCTTTTCATTTTTATTCCTCCAATTTTGATATATTTTTACAATGACATATCCTTATCTCTTGAAAGACGGGCCCTTCTTTCTAAGGAAAAGGCATATCACTATAAACCGGGTTACAAACACATCCGTATGCAAGGCTTGCTTTAGAAAATATAAAAACCCCGTCTTCCTGTTAAAGCTGGGGCTTGCACATCAAATCCTGCGGTTCCGGTTGTATAACGTAAGTTATACAACCGGAGCGGTATTGCATAAAGCCTTTCTGCGGAAGGTTTATGAATTTGCTGTAAAGGCAGGTCTCCTGACTTGCGGCTCCTTACTGCTTTTTACCTTCCCGGATTTTTCCAGTGGCTTTTATAAAAGCAATTCCCCGCTTACAGTGGCCGGACCGTCCGGGATTTTCACCCGGTTCCCTTTTAAATCCGGTTTGCCCTATGGCAGCCGGATACCCTTGCAGTTTATCTATTCAGTTTTATATAAAAAGGGGCATTGAACTGTATAACACAATTCAATGCCCCCGTTGTTCGATAAGCATTCTGCGGTTGCCCGCTTTCACATGCAGGTATGTAATAAATGACAGAAACTCCGCATGTGCAAATTTATATCTTCAAATATAAATGATATAATTATTAGTATGCTTGTCCATTATTATCTTACCTAAATATTACCATAATATCAACCTAATTACAATAGCGTTATATAAATTTTTTTACAGTTTTTGCCGCTTTATAGTCCTGAGATATACTTAAGACAGCCAGCATATTTTAAAATTACACAAACTATTACAGTTTAATGGATTTCACCGCTTCCTCCACCACCGCAGGCTGCTTATCTTCGACAGTGACTGTAATATCGCCATAGCTGGTATTTCTGAGAATTTCAATAAGCTTTTTTTCTTTGGTGGTTATTTCTGTTTCCTGGGTGTGATTAGCCACTTTTTTACCTCCTCAGATTATATTGTCCGGTCAAAAATTTAAAACCGGGTACTTTTTCTTACCTCCTCCACTTCCATAGGCTGCTTGTCCACCACCATTATGGTTATCTCACCATATTGAAGGGCCCGTATAAGCTCGATGAGTTTTTTTTCCTTTTGTGTAACCTCCATTTCCTGACCGACTTCAGCCACCTTTCCACCCCCCAGTTATTTCAAGCCCTTTCTATTCCTGCCTCCGTAGTGTCTTATATGAATAATTCCTAGAGCTTTATATTTTTTTTTACTTCTTCAATCTTGATAGGCTGCCTGTCCTGGACAGAAATTTTCATTTCTTTACACTGTGTATTGCGTATAATTTCCAAAAGCCTTCTTTCTTTTCTTGTCAAATCCATTTTTATTTTCTCCTGTTCCATCCTTTCCCCTCCTTTTATCTGAATTTTACATTTATATCAAAAAAAGGCATCATCCTATGGGATAATGCCTCCGGTTTCTCCGGCCAGCTTTTAAGCATGCCCGCATGTTTGTTTAGTGAATTAATCCAAATATTTTGTATTATAAATAAAAAACACCTCCGGTTTCTCAGAGGTGTTCTATCTAATAGATAATTCATTTCAAACATTCAAAGGATAAACAAATAATTAATTATTCTGTTCATCCGCATTGCATTATCCTTCCCTCCGAAAGATTCAACAATTACCGGGCAGGTTTCCTGGCTGAGCTTCATCCTACTCCCTTCTCTTCCCAAAATAAAATTTCAGTGATTTTTCAAGGTTTCGTCAACATCACAGTAACGGTGGGCTGCAGTGGTCTTTCACCACTTTCCCTTTTAACCCATTTCTATAAAATGGGCACCCGATAATAATATTCAATTTTTCCTGTATCTAAAATATACCATAGTTCTGCCATCTTATGCAATACTATACATTTACTATATTTAACAAACTGGTATTTTCAGAAAATACATACTATAAAATTGGCAAAAAGCTGCTGTTAATAATTTGAATAGAAGTAGGCGGCAGTCTTAAAGCACTGTCTCACATGCTGGCCGCTGAAGGTTCCGGCTTCCGATACACCTGTATATACGATGGATGTTCCTGCTATTATGCTGTTGTCCTCAGCATCGACATCCTTTTCAACATCCAGGCTTAGCACCAACCCTTCAGTAAAATCATCGAATACATCCTCACTTGTTATTTCGACACTCATATATTTGTCGATGTTTTCTTCAGGCACTGTGAAGTACTCCGGCTTCTTTGTGCCGTCCGTGACCATTTTCCATGCAGCTACCTTGTTGGTATCCTTGTTGATTACGATAATCATTGTAAATGGGCTTGGCTCAGATGCGTCCCACCCTGTTCTTGCCGTTTTTTCGTAATTCATCTTGTTGGCGCTTTTTACCTTTAGAGCCAGGACTTTAGTGCCATCAGCTGATTCACCCTCTGCCGCATACAATACGGTTCCTATTGCTTTCTCATCTACCTTATAATCTGAGGAAACAGCTTTATAATCTGCTTCAAATACTTCTTTTAATTCATTTATTTCTTCTGCACCCGATGTCTCTGTTCCCGTTGCCGCTGGTTCACCCTCCGGCCCCTTTGGAGCCGGAGCAGGACTATTGCATCCCGTCATCAAGGCTGCAATAAGCGTCAGCGCTATTATCCCAAGTATCAATCTCTTTTTCATCTTCACCCTCCAATAAAGCCAGGAAACACTCTAAAAGAGTGTTTTCCTGAAGCTTTTATTAAATTATTTATTCCAGATAATCCAGTTGTCCGGGAATTCCTTTTGAGTTACTCCGGATTCAACTTTCTCATCCAGGGTACCTATTACTACGGCGCACACAAATTTCATATTTTCAGTGCTGAAGGATTCATGGGTGCTGGCCATGTAATATTTTGTTCCTTCAAGGTATTTTTTAGCATCAAGGCCTATATCCCCATCGTTGAATCCGTTAACTCCCGGAAGAGCAGGCGTCATGAACATGTGGGTTCCATATCCGAGACTGATGGCAGCCACGTTCAGGTATCCTGTAACTATACCTGCGTCGTAATATCCGCGGTCAGGCTGATAGGTATTGGATTCATCTGTTCTGACATCAGGACGAAGCAGTCTTTCTCCGAAAACAAGCACGGTAACAGTTCCGTCTGAAGTAGCCTCACCGTATTTATCCCCGATAATTACCTTTTGTTCATCAGGGTCAGTTACGGCGACCATGTACCAGTCAGATTTTCCGCCGGAGGTTACAGCCAGGGATGCCATATGCAGCATAGCTTTCAAATTTTCTTCCGAAGGTTTACCTGATGCGTCTTTAATAAATCCTCCCGGATGGTTATTTGCGGTATTGGCATTCTCTACAGTCCTCCAAGTACCTTCTTCCTCAAACCATTTTGGGAATTTTGATGCATCAAATACTTTTGCTGCTTCCAGTTCAGCTTTTACCGCCGTCAGTTCAGCATTAACCTTGTCCAACTCTGCCGTGGGAGCATTTCCACAGCCGCCCAATACGCCCATAGCCATAATGATTGCCAGAGTTGCAGCTAAAAACTTCTTCATTTTCATAAAAGTCTCCTCCCATTTCATGTTTTTGTAAATATATACTTTGTTAAATATTTACTTAATCAGTTTAACATTATGCATATTAAATTGTCAATAATTTATCAATTATTCTACATTTTAATACAAATTATCATGAAAAATTTCTTTAATTATTATGAAATCAAGCGAATTTATCATTAAATAATGAATTATCTGTTTTTACATTATTGATAATTTATTAACCTGTTTATCAATTTTTTAATTGATTTTTCTTATTTTTCGTCAATTACACATATAAATTGTTAATTAATTGACTAATTAATTTTAATATAGTATATTGTTTTTAAATAGATTTGTTATTCAATGTATAAATCAAAATTTACATTGCTTAAATGAGGTGACTCCATGAGTAAATTCCTTGAAAGATTTGTGCCGGTAGCCCTTCTGATGTCCATGACATTGGCTCTTTCAGGCTGTGTCAATGCACTTAAACCGGAAGGCACTAATTCAAAAGATATCTTAGATCTGGACAAATATACATTGAGGACAAAAAATACCACTGAGTATTTTGCTACAGTTTCTTCCTTAAGGGTTTCCAGTGACTTTTCTGCCCCGGCCGGCATAAACAGGTATGATAAATTCTGGGAAGAATTAAAAGATGTAATGGAGCAAATTGAGAAGGATGTTTCCGTTTCAGTGGAATCATCGGATATCTCCAGATTCAACATGCTGAACTATGGAGAGAGCATATCCATATCAACCCACACTGCAAATATAGTTAAGATTGCAAAGGAGGCTTATGAATCGTCAGGAGGCCTCTATGACCCGACGGTATATCCTCTGGTTGATCTTTGGGCTTTCACACCAAGGTTTAACTCTCCTGAGTACAAGCCTCAGCTCCCTTATGACAGGAACCGGACAGAATATGGATTTTCTCTTCCCGATGAGAAGTATATAACAGAATTTATAAAACTTGCCGATTTTAAAAATGTTATACTGTCGGGTGATGGGGGGAAGGGGTACACCCTGACTAAGAATATTAAACCTGTAACCATTGATGGAATAATCTATCAGGCGAAGCTTGACCTTGGGGGGATAGCAAAAGGTTATGCAGTGGATGTAGCCATGGAAATGCTCAAGGATTACGAATATAATTACGGATATTTCTCCTGCGGCAGAAGCAGCATAGGCGTATTGAAAAGCGCTTCAAAAAAATCCGTGGAAAACAAAACCTTCCGCTATAACCTTGAGATAAGAAAACCACGTAAAGGCAATACGGAAGAAAATTCTTTTATGTCGGCAGCTGTCAGAGATACAGGAATTTCCAGCAGCGGAGACTATGACCATGCTTATGAGATAGACGGGACAATCTATTCACATATCATAGATGCAAAAACAGGATTCCCAATGAACGCCATACATGAAGGTGCTCAGAAGGGGATAGCCACAGTTACTGTCTTTGGAGAGAACGCCACCATGTGCGATGCCGTCTCAACAGCCATCTGCGTCATGGATATAAACAAGGCTTTGGAATATGTAAATAATAACAAACTTAATTATAAAGTCATAATCGTGCTTTACAACTCGGATTATAACTATTATGAAGTATTAACCAATCTTGATAGTGATGAGTATATAATCTACGACGATGCATACAGGATTGCAAGTACTATTGATGATGACGGCAATATCAATTATTCCGGGACCCTTCTGAAATGATAAAAATTAAGCTGGGGCTGTGAAGTGACTAATGCCACAGCCACAGCTTTAAAACAACATATTATACTTTAACTACTTTTTTTCAGCAGCTTCAATGGCCCTGCAAAGCTTTACCGACCTTTCATATGCCCTTTTTAAAAAGCTCTGGGGCGGATTTTTTTGGTCTTCCTCCTTAGCTAGGGTCTCCAAGGTTAAAAATCCCTTATAGGTATCTTTAGGAAAAGCATCGATTACTTTATCCCAGTCGATAATTCCGTCATAGGGAGGCCAATGGCGGTCCACAACACCGTCATTATCCGATATATGGGTGGCTGCAAGCCGGCTTCCGTACTTTTTTAAAAGCTCCGCCTTATTTTTGCTGGTCAGCCAGTCATGGGAAGAATCATAGCAAAATCCCAATGTTGGAGAAGGGATCTCAGATAATATCACATCCACGAAATTGGGCCTTCTGGTATTTTCTATAGCAATTGTTATTTCCAAATCCTGTGCGGCATAAATAAGCTTATCTAAAAGCTTTATTCCCGATAAATTAGGCTCATTAAGCTCCGACTCATCAATAACATGCATTACCATTACGGGCATTTCATATTTTGCACAATCATTAAGCCAGGAGATGTGGTCTTTTAAAAACCTGTCCTGTCTGGATGCTGTTTGGCTCCATAAATCTTCGCAATCGTTAAAGGGAGCATGTATGTTTTCAAAAACCAGCCCGTTGTCCTTTACCATGGCAGGGAAATCCTTCTTATAAACCGTATATTCCCCTTCTTCATCCTCCCACCATATGCTTGTGGCATCAAAGCCTGCTTCTTTTATCATTTCCAGCCTTTTTTGTATGGGAAGAAAAAAGCCGAACCAGGAAAAAATCCCTAATTTATATAGCAAATCCATTTTTAAATCCTCCGAAAGAAACATTATTACCCTTTCATTATATAGTAAATTCCCGTTAAAACCAATGATCATACTATACTTCTAACAGCATATTCAATTTGTCTTTCATTCAAATCTTCCAGGCTGATACATTCCGCACCCATGGCATCTGCAATTTTTGATGCCAGCCCCAGCTTGATAAAATCCCTTTCCGTATTAATAACAAGGGATTTTATGCCTTCCGCCCTGTAGGAACGGGCTATACTCAAAGCCTCTTCAAAAGGAGCACCTCCTGAATGCGATACATTGGCCCTTCCGTCGGAAACAACCACAATAAAGGGAATGATATCAGGGTCTTTAAGCCTGGCGGCCTTAACTAGCTCATATCCCCTATAAAGCCCTGCGGCAAGAGGCGTCCTTCCGCCGGTGGGCAGGTCTTTTAGTCTTTTCTGCGCCAGGTCGACGCTTCTTGTTATCCCAAGGACATGCTCAGCCGAGTTTTTTCTGAAGGCTATCATACCCACCTTATCCCTCTTCTGATAAGCATCATTCAAAATAGACAGTATCGCCCCTTTTACGGCTTTCATCCTCTGCCTTACACCCATTGACCCGCTGGCATCCACTATAAATATTATGGTATTTCCCGTCCTCTTTTCCCTGATTTTTTCCCTGAAATCTAGATCCTCTATTGAGACAGCCATGCCATTTTTCTCCCTGTATTTCTGGTAGGGCGCCGCGGCACGCAAAGTGGCGTCAAAAGCTACATCTTTTATTTTGCCTTTGGGAAAAGTGTATCTTATATACCTGCCCTGAAGTGAATTTGTTTTTGTCCTGCTTCTCCTGCCGCTGCCTTTGCGCATTTTTTTATCTGCAGCCTTAAGGTTTATGGGCTTGATTTCAAATACTTCCCCCGGTTGCTGGACGTCCCCTTTATCATCCGGAACTGCCATGTCAGGCTGTTCCGCCATACCTTGAACGCCATTTTCCGTATCTTCGTCTTCATGCTGCGGGTCCTGTGCCTTTGGCTGCTGAGTTCCTTCCGGATTGTTATACTCCTCGGAGTCATTCTCATTTTCGTATTGATTTTGATCACACTCTTTGTATTCAATGGGTTGCTGTTCATTAAAATGTCTTATCCTGTGGGGGAGAGTAAGCTTTGCCGCCTCTTTAACGTCTCCGGCAGTCACATATTTACGCTGACCAAAGGCAGCAATTGCCCTGGCCGTCTCAACCGTGACAAGTTCAGCCCTATGGCCTGCACAATTTCCTTCTTTTGAAATTTCTGCCGCCAGCTTCATTATGTTTTCGGATATTTTAACTCCGGAAAGGGCTTTTTTTGCATCCGATATCTTTTGTGAAAGGCGCTCCGTCTCTGCCCTCCACTTACTTATATATTCTTCAGCGTTTTGTTCATACTCAAGCCTTCTTTTTATTATCTCTTTTCTTTCCTCAAGGAGGCGGCTTCCTTTAGCTTCCACATATAATCCGAACCTGTCCAGAAATTGAGTCCTTAATTTGCCTTCTTCGGGATTCATGGTACCAACCAGTATAAATTTTGACGGGTGGGAAAAGGAAATACCTTCCCTTTCCACATGATTAATATGGGAAGCCGATACCTCCAGCAGGCAATTTACTATATATTCGCTTAATAAGTTCACTTCGTCAATGTACAAAATATTCCTGTCGGCTTTTTTAAAAATTCCCGGCTCGAAGCTCTTTTCTCCGTTCTTTATAGCCTTTTCCATGTCAATAGTCCCTATGAGCCTGTCTTCGGTCACATTTAAGGGCAGCTCAACCACTTCTATATCTCTTAAGACTTTCGCCAGCCCTCTTACAAGGGTAGACTTGCCTGTTCCTTTTTCTCCGCTTATAAGAAGGCCTCCTATGGAGGGATTCACAGCATTCAATATGAGGGCTTTCTTTATATCATCCTGGCCTAATATAGCACAAAAGGGAAAAACATTCTTCCAGTCCAATACCTTATCCTCCATTCTATTTAAGGATAAATAAATATACTTAAGCAAATTAAGCTACATAACGGTATTCATTATATTTTCAATTTTTGAAAACTCCATTACACCGTCTTCAAAGGGCCTTCTTCTCATGCGGTGAGGCAGCACAAGTTCGGCTGCTTCAAGCAAATCCTTTTCCGTAACATCTTTCCTCAGGTTAAAAGCTGCTATGGTCATGGCTGTTTTAATCATGGCTATGTCGGCCCTGTGGCCGTCAACGCCGGTTTCAATTGATATCCTCGCGGCCAGCTCCAATATTTTATCATCATAACTTACATTATTAAGAATATGAGACGCTCCGGAAATTCTATCACTTAATTGCTGTTTGGAGCCTTCAAATTTAACTGCAAATGCCGCCGGATCCCTTTCAAATTCCAGCCTTCTTTTTATAACCTCCATTCTTCGAGCAGTCTCCTTTTCACCTACAACATCCACAACCAGGCCGAACATGTCCAGAAGCTGGGGCCTTAAATCCCCTTCCTCGGGATTCATGGTTCCTACAAGTATAAACCTTGAGGGGTGGGTAAAGGAAATGCCTTCCCGCTCTATGGTGTTTACTCCCATGGCTGCACAATCAAGAAGCACGTCCACTACATGGTCATCCAGAAGGTTTACTTCGTCCACATACAATATGTTTCTGTTTGCCTGTGCTAGAATGCCGGCCTCGAACTTTTTTTCACCCTTTTTTATGGCATGTCCTATATCTAAAGTGCCTACGACCCTGTCTTCCGTGGCACTGACAGGAAGGTCTATCACCCTCATTTTGGAAGAGCATACTTTTAACTTTTCCCCTTTTTCCAGCCTTTCGGTACAGCTGCCGCACAGCAGGCCCCCATCCCAGGGGGCACAGCCAAACATGCAGCCTTCCACCATTTCCCTCTCGGGCAAAAGCTCGGCCAAAGCCCGGACAGCCGTAGATTTTGCCGTTCCCTTTTCGCCCCTTATGAGCACTCCTCCCAAAAGAGGGTTGATTACATTCAAAATAAGGGCTTTTTTCATCCTGTCCTGCCCGACAATGGCAGTGAAGGGATATATATGATTTACCATATCCATATTAAGATTCCTTTCTGCATATTTTCTTGTCTGTGGCAGCCTTTATTCGGCAGGATTTAATATATCATTTTGAGTGTTTATGTATTCGTCCCATTCTTCCAAAGTGCTTGTAATAAACTCATGTATGAGAAATTGAGGCTTAACAAAATCGATAACCGCATTTATAGAGGGGTGAGTAAAGGGCATATGCCTGTCAATTTTGGATATATGGCTGAAGGCTTTGATATACCTGTCAAAAAAGCCTTTGCTGCAGTCAGCTTCTCCGGCACAGGCAATTTGATTTTTAACATATTCCCCTGAAAGCGAGCTGTTCAAATGGATGCCCTTAATATGACCTGCCATTTCACCCAATCCCTTAAGCACCTTCATAATATAAGCCACAGCCTCTTCTTCATCCCTTAATTCCAGGTTGGTATTCATCAAATGCCCTGTATCCAGCATGAATCCTTTATTGGGATAGGTAATTTTGTCCATTAACCTTTCAGCAATGTTTTTATCGAGAAATGTAAGCCCCGGCCACCAGAGATTTTCAAGGAGCAGGAGGAATTTTGCATCCGAACCTTCCATAACCTCATTAATCATCTCGATGAATGCATCGGCTACTTCATAATCGCTGTAAGTAAATTTGTAATTGTAGCAATGCTCCAGCTGGGCATGGCATACATGAAAGACTACATATTGGGCTCCCATTTCCTCGGCTGTTTTTAATTCTTTCCGGTAATGGTCGATAATTGCCGACCTTGAGCCGCCTCCGTAATAATGGGTATAAACCGTTTTATCTCCGAACTGATTAATAAGTTCATTTTTGTCATTCCTCCAGAAATCCAGCCATATTGGCCAAAAACGCATATGAAGTCCGATAATCATGGACGGAGGGATGACATCTGCCTCCCAATCATAATGCTGTATGACCTCAAGCCCGTCCAGTTCATGGCTTTTTAGAAACTGCATGATACGGTTACTGTCACCGGAAAACTTGTCCGAGTCCGACGGGTGGATAGAAAAATTAACTATTTTCAACATGGACATACCTTCTTTCAATTATATAATTTTAAAATTCAATGCCTTCTCTGGCATGTATACCTTCTTCATAAGGATGCTTTACTGCCTTTATCTCCGAAACATAATCCGCAACCCGGATTATCTTTAAAGGAGCATCCCGCCCGGTCATGACCAGTTCAAGCCCGGCAGGTTTGTTTTTAACAAAGCTTACTACCTCGGCAACTGTGATATAGCCGGATAATATGGCAGCCATTATTTCATCCAATATTATGAGATCCCTTTTTCCGCTCATTGCTTCTTTAACGGCATAACAAAACAGGTTTTCTATATATTCCTTTATATTTGCAAGTTCTTGCCCCGTCATATCCCAGATAAAATTTTCAATTTTATTACACCTGTAAATTTCAAAATCCGGTTTTAGTTTTTCTATGGTAAGCATTTCTCCCGTTTCAATACCCTTAAGGAATTGAACCATGAGAACCTTCTTACCCCTTCCGCAAGCTCTTATGCCCAGTCCCACTGCAGCAGTTGTTTTACCCTTTCCATAGCCTGTATATATATGCACCAATCCATCCATACATTTCACATCCTCAAATTCATTACCGCTTCAATATACTTTTCAACTTCTATTCTGAGTTTATTATACCCATAATGCCGGCTTAAATCTTTACTGCCTGCTGCTTCCACCTGTATAAAGGAGATATTGAGGTCATCATATTCATAACGCACCGGGTTGTTCTGCCTGGGATAAACTATTAAAACCTCTTCAATTACACCCTGCCTGGTTTTCCTTTTGCCGCTGCTGTTTTTATCATAATATCCCAGATTGCAATAGTCTTTTACCTGTTCGATTACATTGGTGGGACCGTTGCTGCTGTATATATACCTGCTTCTGCAGCATTTCACTTCAATTATAAAAGCCGTTATAAGCAGGCCGGAATTCATATTATAGAATGCTATCCTGATATCGGGAGTATAGTGCCTTGCATTTATTCTTACAAAGCCGCTGGTATTTTTACTTATAATATCATAGTCCACGGCTACTTCTTTTTCATAAGCAACCTCGCATCTTATATTATTTCTGTAAAACTTCATTATTTCTCCCGGAGGTATATCGCCCACTTCCTGCCCATCATTATTTAAAAGCCAGCCTTCAGACCATTTAAAGCCATTGTCAATTAAAATGTTTATAACCAGGTATGTGACATAGTATTCAAATAATTTAGATGTTTTTTTGCTTTGAAAAGCCGACCTGACTGGATTCTTATCTTTTTTATCCATGGATTCAATGTCATTATAAGCTTCATATATACTATAATACCTGTCGTCCTTGAAAATGCAGGCCGCCGGCTTTATAAGCCTGTCATATCCTTCTATATCCTTAAGCCATGTTTCATACATGAAATAAAGAAACCTGGATTTTATATTCACGACCTTTTCAAGTATATCTTTTATATACCTGGACTGCACATTTATCCTGTCTACGTCTTCCCGCATAAATTTGATGCTGTTCTGCTTGCTTTTTATAAAATTAAAGACGATTGTTTTATCCTTGCTGAGGGATGCATATTCATATTCCAGCCTCTTTATGGCTGCCCTCTTATCCTTGGCAATAGTATCCAATTTATAAAATATCTTTACATATTTAGCTTCAAGGTCGCACAGAATCTCAATTGTCTTTCCCACAGCCTTTTTAATCCATTTATTTGCGGCAATATTACTTGTGAGGGCAGAATGGCTTTTATAAGCCTTTTTATCTTCATAAACTTTCTCTATATCCGTTATAGGATTTCTGATTATGCTGTCAATGTTTTTAACTAACATATCACTGTTATTTTCAATAAAATTATAAATCTTAAACAGCAGGTATTCATCTTCACTGAATATATTTTTCAATCCGGAAATTCTCTGCACATATATATTTTGCGAGAGGCCTTCATGAATGCTATCCAGAAAATCTCTCAGATTTATTATCGATTGAAAGGTCATAGTTGCCGGCTTTATAAAATACAGCCTTTCAAAGGTTTTAAAGGGTAAGATAACCCTCAATTCATAATAGCCGGGTGTAAGCATAGGAGAGGAATCCATACCTTCCGTAATCATTATGTTTTGCCCTGGCTTCACTTTTACAGGATATAGGGAAATGCTGCTGTCTATTTCAAGAACCGCTTCCTTTATAGGGCATTCAAACCTTACATCTATCATGTTATATTCATTAAATTCCCCTACTATTTCCTCGGATTTTTCCGTATCGGATTCTCTGATTTCTACCAAGGTCTCAGAGTATTTGTTATTCATATTAACCTGGGTGAATATAAGCTTAATTAGTGTATCCATATACACCCAGTTCCTTTGCTTTCCTTATTATTTCCTGTTTTGTGCTGTTAAAGCTGCTTACCTTCCTTGCCTTAGGGGAATTAAAGAAATCAAAAAGCTCGCTTTGTTCAGGCTGGTTTTTTGAATTGTCCCTTATGGTTCCAATAAGCTTCCCGAATTGCTTTTCGGTGCCTTTTATCTTGGTTATCAGCCTCTGCTTTATTTGTATATCAAAGGCATCCTCCTTTGAAAGCATGGGCTGGCCTTCTTTGCTTGCAGGTATATTGAGAATATACTCCCCTATTTTTTTGGTTATTCTGAAGGACACTCCTTTTTGCTCATCATATTTACTGATTTTTTGATGCAGTTCATCAAGAAATTCTATTTCATCATCGGTATATGCCTCGCACCAGTTTGAATCATTATACCATGCCCGGTACTTTTCAAAGGAATTTCCCATATATCTCTTATAGGATACATCCAATTTGTCATTCCCTTTAAGAACAGCTGTGAGGTTTTTCAGCGTAGGCTTATTCAGCGTTATTATATTAGCCCTGTCTAGCAGCCTGTCGGAAAAATCCTTAGAGGTTTCATCGATGTTTACAGTCCCGATAAATCTTACATTATCGCCTATTTCAATACTTTCTTTATAAACATGCCTGTTTATGCAATTTGCATTGGGGCTGTATAATAACAGCCTCCTGTCATTCCCTTCTTTTTCAAGAAGGGATATGAAAGGCGCAAACCAGTATTCTACCTGCGAAAGGTTCATTTCGTCAAATATGACCACATGCATTTCATCGGGTTTATCCATTGCCCTTATGAGAAGATCCATTAAACCTGTATCAGCCGGAATGTACAATCCGTTGGTCCCGTTAAGATATCCCAATATATCCGCCGGCTCGGTATACGACGGGCTTATGGGCAAAAACAGCAAGTTACCCTTCTCTTCTGATAAACAAAGCATCCTTGCATAACATAAAGCCAGCATGGATTTTCCGGTACCCGACATGCCCGAAAGTATTGTCAAAGGGTTTGTTTTGACGCATACATGAAGATTTATAAGGTCAGCTACGGAATAATACAGGTTTTCCTTCAAGGTGAATTCCCATAAGGATTCTATAAATTTATACTCAAAGCTGATGTCTTGATCTATTGATTTTATATTGGTTAACCCTATGTTTTCTTTCAAGTAATCCGGCCCTCCCATGTTTTTTTGAAGAAAATCCCTGCCGATAAAAGCCAAACTGTCATTTACATTTATTATCTTCCCCTTTAACTTTTCATCTGTCATATCAAATTTCACCCTCTTAGGAATACCGAAACCTTTTTTGTGTTTCCACATTCTTTTACTTGCAGGATGCTTAACCCAACCTGAAAAATCGCCGTACAGATAGTCATTGCAGAGTATAAATTCCGGCTGAGGCATGGAATGGTTATATTCCTCAAAAATAATATTGCTGCCTTCCAAAAGCTTTTTTTCAAAATCCGCATTATCCATATTAAACACGGGTATTGGCAAGAAACACATTTCTTCCTTTGCCGCAATATCCTCCACGGCAGTTATCACAACATTTTTGCGCACTTTTTCATCACCCGGTGAGAAGCTTATTACAGGCTTAAACAGTATCACCCTTCCTTTAAGCTTTTCATAAAGGATTTTCTTCTTCTGTTCCGGACTGCTGGTATGATATGATATGGGGCATATGGTCTGGTTCTGGTCGGTATCAACTCCTATATAAAAACAATCGGGAGGGCCAGTATCCCATTCTTCAACAGGCTCCGGTTCGGGGCTTAAAGGTTTTATATAGAACATAAGGGCAGTATCGTTATTTATGGAAGTTACAGCCTCCTGCCTTTCGCCTGTCATGGAATAAAGGGACTCGTTTACGGCAAGCATACCCGTCATATAGCATAAATTGCTCTCTATAAGCTGTCTTTTATCATCAGCTATGTGTTCTATCATTTAGGAAGCCCCTCCCATCCGGACTTTCAGCCTTGAAATCTGCTCTATCAGATCTTTTTCGTTTTTTACGCTTATTATGCTGTCCTTTATATTGTTCCTGCTGCAGTATTGCTTAATTTGAGATAATTGAGTCCCGGATATGCCTTCACGCTGTATATATACATAATCCACATCCTTAACCCTGTCATACCAGTTCTTATAAGGCATAAAAAGCACTTCTTTAAATATTTCCTTAGAAATATTTATCTCCATATCGGATATTACGCCAAATATATATTTTTGTTTTTCCTGCTGTGCCAATGCGTATTTTAAATATTCACTGTTTTTATTGATTTTTTTCTCCAGGTTTTCTTTGCTTCTTTTTTCTTTTGAATACATTTTTTCAAGCTCTTTTACCCTGTCTGACAGCTCTTTTTCTTTTTTCTTAAGCTCCATTCTTTCTTTATTGATCTGGTCGTTAAGCTCCTGGTTTTCTTTCTCCTTTGCCTCCAGCATGTTTTGAATTTCCGACGTAGCCTGGTTGAGTTTATCCTCCCAGCCCTTTTTCTCATTTTCCATGGATTTGGCAAGTTCTTTAAAAGCTTTTAATTCCCGGGCATAATCTCCGATTTTTGACTTGACTACCTCTTCCACGCACATAACATAACTGCTTTCATACAGCACCAGTATGCAGCCTATTATATCAAGGCAAAAGCTGTTGACGATGCTGCTGTCTATATTTTCATGAGTCTTCAAATAGTAATATTTCCACATGAAGGGTTTTCCGGGCTCTTTTTTGTTCAGCCTGTGCCAGTCCGCTAAAGATCCGTTTCGCATTTCTTCCATTTTATCCGGGTCAATTTTTATAAGCTTGTTTTCAACGGCTCTTGCTATTATCCTGTCCACTACCTTTATGAATACCGCATTGTGTTCGAGATAAGATATCTTTTTTATATAGCCGCTGACTTCCTCATCCTTGGTGAAATAGAATTCCAGGTCAAAAGGCCCCTTCCCCGTTTTTATATTGTCTTCTATCATAGGGCACAGCTCTTCAAATCTCTCAGGATAGTAAATCAGCAAATTAGCCAGCCTGGCATAATCCGGCAATACTCCTCCGCTTTCGGTTATGGATACGAAAAATTCATCCTCATTGAGCATCCCTAAATATTCCTGTTTATACCTCATGCAGGTCTGGTGAAAAGGGTCCACAACTTCATTTTTATTTTTTTTTCTGGGAAACTGCCCCTTCAATATCGTCCTGAGCCTGACTTTTTTTAAATCGCTGTTATCTCCTTTTACATAGGCATTAAAGTGCTTAAGTATTTCATTTGCTTCCCTCTCATCTAAAAGTTTTATAAAAAGGTCAATCTTGGTCAATTAAATCACCTCTTTCTTTATATTCCTTCTTCAATATCTCCTTCGAGCTCAAGGTATGCATCCATGAGCCCTTTTATTTCATCCTCTTCAGCATTCCAATATCCCCGTCTATTGCATTCCAAGAGGGTTTCCAGAATACTGAAATAAGCCCAGCGGTTGTTTTCCTTCATGCGCATCCTCATTTCCTCGTCCATTACATATGCGGAATTCAAACTGCTGAATATCCAGTTCTCCACCTTATTTGTTGAAGCAGCCAGCCCCAGCATATTTTCAAACCTGTCGCTTATTTTCTGTACCCCATGATATTTATGCTCCAGCATCCCGTCTATCCATTTTGGGTTTAAAAGACGGGTGCGGACGCCCCGGGCAATGGATTTATCAACGGTTTCTGTCTCAATCTTTTCTGTGGTTGTATCCGTTATATAGACTGCGGCCTTTTTACCCTTTGCCATCTCAACGGACTTTGACAGCCCTCCGAAATATTCGTAGTAGTGGTCTAAATCCGTTACCTCATACTCGTGGCTGCTGCGTACCTGTGATACTATGTCAACTGCTTCAAGATGGGCCTCTAAAATATCGCCGGCTTCCATTCCCCTGTAATTTTTACTGTATACATGCTTCAGCCTGCTTACATACATTTCACCTATCTGTTTTTCACCCTCCCAGTTTTTTGTTTCGATAAGCTTGCTTATACCTGTGCCATACTCCCCTTCCTTAGGGCCGAAAATCCTTGAGTAGGAAAGCTCTTCTGCCTCTTTTAAGCTGTACCCTTCATCTGAGAGCTTATTGAATATTTTTCTGGTATTTGCTTTAAAATAGTTTTGTTCATCAGGCTCTTCAAGCTCTGCCAGTCTTTTAAAAATATCATTGAGGTCATCTATAAGGTTTGGGAACATATCCCTGAAAAAGCCGCATATGTTTACAACTACATCTATTCTGGGCCTTCCCAGTTCACTTAAGGGTATTATTTCATAATCCGCCTTAAAAAGGCTTCTTTTAGGTGCCACTCTTACTCCTAAATAATGAAGTATCTGCCCAACTGTCTCCCCTTGGGTCCTTGAGGTTTCCAAGCCCCACAGTATTACAGCCGTGCTGTTGGGGTATTCTCCCCTTTCTTTTTTATACTGCTCCAACGTGTTCATGGCAATATTTGCTCCTCTTTGCATGGCAGCCTCTCCCGGCACCATTCTGGGGTCAAACTGGTAAAGGTTATATCCTGAGGGAAGCACTTCCGGATTCCTTATGGTATCGCCTGCCAGGCGAGCCGGCAGGTACTCCCCCGACAATACTTTTAGAAATCCCTTATGCTCATGGCATTCAATTGCCGATGAATAAGCTCTTATACCAAATTCAAGGGCTGCAGCTGCTTCTTCCCTCAAACCGTCGTCCTTTATAATGTAGCGGGGTACCCTGTCGTTTCTAATGTAATAATCTACTATTTTTGCCGCGGCAGTATCCAGCTTTGACAGGGTTTGTATTTCCCTGCGCTCCATTAGCAGTTCATAATTATATCCTTCGGATTCAGCCACAAGCCTTCTTAAGGATTTGATTTCTCCCCTGTCATACCTCAATATAAATTTCATATAGCCTGCGGCTTCGTCATTATCATAAGCTTTGCCAAAGGTATGAAGGCCCCTTGGCACCAGAGATTTTTTGATTCTGTATAACTCACCTTCAAGGTCCTGCAGGCTATTCCCGTCAAGCTTAAGGTTTTCTGCTGCTTCAACAATTCTTTCCATTAAATCATTGCATCTTTGAGGCTGAACTCTCTGGGCTTCATGATATTCATTAACCATGCTCTCCAATTTCAAAAGGTCTCCGTATAGTTCCCCTTCCATGAAAACCGGAGGCTGATAGCTTATCATCACAGCATGGGACCTGCGTTTTGCAATCATGGCTTCTGCCGGATTCCCGGCATAATAGATATAGCCATGTGGTATGTCGCCAATGAGCATATCCGGAAAGCAGTGACCCGACATGCCGCATTCCTTCCCTTTAAGAAACTCCAGCGTGCCGTGGGTGCCGACATGAATGATAATGTCCGCCTTGAAGCTCTCTTTCAGCCAATGATAGAAGGCTATATACTGGTGGTGGGGCAGCAGGCTCTTGTCATGATATACCTTTTCGGGATTTTCATGAATCCCCCTTGAAGGCTGAAGGCCGATAAATATATTCCCGTTTATTATGCCGGGTATGAGAAAATTATCTCCTTCACTCATTATCCTCCCGGGAGCTTTTCCCCACTGCCTTTCTATTTCTTTTTCAAAGGATTCCCCGAATAAGAACTTTTCATATTCTTCTTTGCCATACCTTATAAACAATTCTGAAGGCTCTTCATTGGCCCATTTGGCTGAGTTTACAATTTTTCCAGCTGCAAAAATATCCATCAGTTCTTCCTTTGTGATGCATTCCAGCGTATACCCATCATCCTTCATAAAGTGAAGAATGTTCTCCACTGAAGAAAAAGTATCCAGAAAGGCCCCCCCAAAAATGTTATCTTCGCCGGGCGGATAATTGTAACAAATTATAGCTACCTTCTTGTCGCAATTGGATTTTGTTCTCAGCCTCAGCCAGTTATAAACCCTGGAAACCAGCTTTTCCGCCCTTTCCTCTATAAGCGAAAGCTCGCTTAGCTCTATATCATATTCTTCCTCTACATGTGCACCGGCCTTCACCATGGCTCCTACGGGTATTGTTTCAATACACCCGTCCAGTTCGGGCAGCATAACCGATACCAGGAATTCTGAAGGATTTATGCCCTGAGGAGAATTTCTCCATTCATCAATTTCTCTTTTCGTCATAAAGAAAGGATGAAGCACCGGAACGTTAAGCTCTTTAAGCATATCCACGGCAGCCTGGGCATCGCCTCCCATAGGGCCTGCACTCAGCCTGAAAGACATAAAATTTATTATGAGATTTACTTTTTGTCCTCCTGCATTATCAAGAATGGATTTCAGCCCTTCAATGTTTTTTGATGAAGCCGATGAAAAGGCCACGGGAAGTATATTGGCAAACTCACCAATCCTTTGTGCAATCTGTGCCACACATTTTGATGTGCGGTTAGGATAACTATGGCCATAAAAAAATATTGCAACAGTAGGTTTGGCTGAATCAAATGGGTTTTCTTCCGCAAATTTTTCAAAGCTTAAATAGTATTTTCTGTCATGAGGCCTGCATATGCCTGTATCTTCGGCAACTGACGGCTCTTTAGGTTCAGGTATGCCCTTTGCTTTTCCATAATCCCTGAGAATTAGATACAGCATATTCTTAACATCATCTTCTCCGGCGCTTCTCATGTATTTGCTTATGTCCATATAATTCTTCATGTCCTTCATTTTACCCATGAGAGCTGCATTGCCTACTTTTTCAGCCACATCCAGCATCTTCATCATTGAGCCGTAATCATTTTCCTTCCTTAAATTCAACCTGTTCATATCCAGGTCCTCGGCAGTAAGGGTGCCGAGCTTTAAAAGGGATCTTATGGGGCTGTTTTCGCCGTTTATAGGTACGATATATTTTTTAAAATTGATGCAGGTTTTTAATATGAATTCCCTTATTTCATTAGGCGCACCCATGAGATCCACTATTATCATGTTTGCACCTTTTAGGTTTTCCTTTAAATCCTCCATCTTTTTTGATGAAAGGGCTTTACCCGCATAATATAGTTTCAGGCTAAGACTGTCAGGCCATTTTTGATTTATCTCTCTTGCGGCATTCACCATGTCCGAAAGAACTACATTAGAGACTGTAACAACAACAAGTTTCACGCTTAAACCTCCTATCAAAAAACATAAGCCTCCTGACTAAAAGTCAAGAGGCTATTTGAACCCGCAAAAAAATACTGCTTTCATAAATAACACCTCCCTATCTTCCGTAGAGTATGCTGGCGTAGAAATACAGGCAGGTCTTCTGACTCAAGTATCATCACCTCAATACCCTTCCCGGTTAACCAGTGGCTTTGTATTGAGACTCCTCTTATACAGCGGCGGGACCGTGCAGGAATTTCACCTGCTTCCCTCTAATAATCCTTAAAGATTATCACCTGTATTTATTATTGATTTTTTAATATTATATCAAAATATTGGCAGCTGCTCAATTAAAATATTTATGAAAGAGCTAATAAAACATGAAATCATAAAAAGTCCCACAATTCAAATAAACTGTGAGACCTTTTAGATTGCTTTAAAAACTGTTTTCCAGCTCTGCTATGGACTGCTCCAGCGATACGGCGCTGCTGTTATGGCATCTTACCACCGGTATTTTTTTTCTCTTTGCTTCTTTTACAGCCGTATTCACCATTTTATGGCATACGGTGCTGGTGAAAAGCAATATACCGTCCGGGCTGCCGATGAGCTTGTCAAACTTGGCAGGCATCTTGGTAAACACCTTAACGGTATGACCTTTTTTCCTGCATACTTCTTTATAAACATCATGCATTCTTTCATGTCCGCCAACAACTATAATACTCATAAGTACCTTCTCCTTTGTCACCAGAATTTATTTTGTGTACAGGAATCATTAATCCTCCGAGCACATAGTTAATCATAAAATAACCTCCTTATGCTGTTTCATAATCTTCCTGCCGATAAATTAAAAATACTGCAAATACTAAAACTATTGATTATAACCAATAATTATTATCAATAAGCCTTTTAAAAATTGCTACTTGAATTAATTCAAGTAGCTGTAGCCTGACCTTTTTCTTTTGTCTGCGTAGTTTATTCCATATGTTAGAATCGTCTAACTTTAGTATAAAGTAACTGAGAATGGTTGTCAATAACCCAGTTGTTAATTTTTCCTGATTATACTGTACATAATAACATTCATTTACTAACCCAATTTTCGAGCCCAAGACCTTCGACTGTCTCAAATTCCCGGACATTATTAGTAACGACGATAAGTCCTTTGGCTTTCGCATGAGCTGCAATCAACATATCCATAGTTCCAATAGGAGTTCCTTTTCGCCTCAGTGCTGCGCAAATTTTCCCGTATTCTGCTGCCGATTCATCGTCAAATGGCAGGGTGTCTATGATAGACAGAAATTGGTTTAGTGCAATTGTATTTTTTTCCGGGTATACGCTTGCTTCTACACCATACATGAGTTCTGCCAGGGTAATTGCAGAGATGGCAACGCTGCCCATGTTCGAATGCAGATTGTTAAGGATGTTTTCCGTTTTTTTCTTTATGAGATATATACAAATATTTGTATCCAGCATGTATTTCATGGTTTTTCCCTTGGTTCTTGAGCATCCTGATTACGTCCCTCTTCAAATAAATCATCGGTAAAATTGTTAAGACCATTGAGAAATGTTTCCCATGCATAATCTTTTGGAAACATCATAACAGCATTACCCACCTTTTTAATATATACTTCGTTACCCGAAAAACGGTAATCTTTCGGCAGCCGGACAGCCTGACTCTTACCATTGATAAATAATTTTGCGGTTTCCATTACTAATCACCTCATAAATAGTATATACCAAAGTATATACTACCGTCAAAAATTTATACATATCAATTTTAACAGCACCGCTGCATTAATAAGGTTACAGCCATACCAATGGTTCACATTAAAATAAACCCGCTGTTAAGCGGGTTATATGTCGTACATATTCATTGGTTATTCTGTATAATCTCCATTGCAGTGCATGGGAGTATCTAAGGTTATATGTTTTCATGATTTTCATGGAATATTTCATATTTGATATCCATCCACCTGTCTCTTATGATGTCCTTTATTTTGGCATCTATAAAGGGATTTTTTGTACATTCACCAAGAGCTATGCTGAACCACTTTTTCGTATCAGCATAGTTTTGAAGTCTAAAGCTCAATTCCCCCAGCATGTACAGCATAACTTCGGGCTTCATTACTTTTATTCCCTTGTTATCCTCCGTCTGGTATGATTCCTCAAAGGCTGAAAAAGCGCTTTTCATAAATCTCATTTCTTCTTCATGATTTTCATCCAGCCTGTTTAACCAGCATAACCTAAGACAGTAATTGCCTCTCACCGACAATTTTTCATTTGTAATTTGTGCCGCAAGAAGTGCAAGCTTAAAGGTGGCTATGGCTTCCTTTAAGCTTCTTTCTCCGCAATAATCTACACTGTTCCAGTGCTTTGAAACACTATTATAAAAATTTTTCTTTACCTCATAATCCAATCCAAGGGTGGAGTGCTCTGAAAATGCAAAACCGCATCGGGGGCAAACTTTTATTTCATAATAATATGGGTTAATATTCTTATAATACCTGAACAGATCTGTATCCCTTTTAGCAAGCCGGACCATGCTGTTTCTCACCACGGAGCTTTGAAACTTATTCTCACATACTGGGCAAGTAAATTCTTTTTTATATAGGTATTGGCTCATTGTTGTCACCTCTGAAACAAAAACATCTAATATATTATAACATATTTTAGCATATTTTGTTTTTAGAGGTATGAAGACGCCTTTAAGCTATTGTAAATTGTTCATTCTGTCTATCAAAGCGTAAATTTTTTCTTCCTGGCCATGCATACCATTGCTTATATAAAATAAATCAGTAGTATTTTTTATAAACTCCATCACTACTGACTTACCTTTTATAATAATCGGAATTGCTGTTACCATGTAAATTTTATTACCCTGGTATTCCAACTTAAATACTGCATTATTCTCATTAAATGCCCTGAGGGAAATACAATTGTCGCATACCTCGCCTCTGTTCCAAAACTCAAAGCATTTTACGTCCTCGTCATACAAATCAGTGTCCTTCAAAATAAGGACTTTCTTATGAACAGGGTCCACTATTCTCAGCCGTTGGTATGACATATCGGTAATTTCTAACTTATCCAGCAGGTTTTCTAATTCCTCGATTATTTTTTCCTCTTCTGCTCTTTGTTTCTCCCTCATCATCTGTACAATGAGTATGTCAAGCTCTCTGCTTTTATCCAGTAATTTTTCGTTATCATAATTGGGGGAGTCCAGCATTTCATTGAGTTCCCGTCGCAAATCCTCAATCTTCTTATACATCATTTAATACCCCTTTCTTAATAACAGCTATTCTCTGGAATACTTTATTTAACTATATCAACAAATTTTACCAATGTCAAATATTGCTTTTTTATGTCATTATTGGTATAATATATATTGTGTGTTTAAAGTAATTTAACAAATTATGCAAGTTAGATTATACCTTAAGCGGACCTTTCTTTATCGGTTCTAAACAATATATCCCATATATGACTGCCTATACCATAGTAGATGGTATTATCCATATGGTGTTTTCTGTGATTTTCTTTTAAGAATTTAAAAATCCTGAGATTTTCAATTGCTTTACCATCAGGTTTATGAAAGTGAAGGTGTATATATTCGGTCCACAGTGCATATATAAGGGTGGTAGCAAAGAACAATATGCCCTGGGATATATTATCGATAAACCATATGACCGATAATATATAATATAAAGAAGCTTTTATAAATAAATACATATAGCTTGGCATAATATCCTGCAACCTGGCATCAGGTACCTCAAAAGAAGTTTTACCGCTAAATTGCCTGTGATGTTTTTGAGCAAAACCATCTTTTTGAAAGTAATGGAAATAAAACCTGTGAAAGCAGTATTCAACTAATGATGAAAGCAAAAAAGCAACAATTACTGTAGTTTGTATATTCATAGCAATATGGCTCCTAAAAGTATTATACGGCATAGAGACCTATTCTTATTCTGCGTCCAATACATTTACACTTGGGATGGTAACGGGTCCGTCTTCCCCGTATATCCTTGACTCCTCAGTATAGACTCCAGTTATATACATGCTGCCTGTCCTGTTAAGCCTGAAGTTTCTGAGAAAAACATATGTATCGCCGCTCCTGCCTATGGCCTCTTTCCTGAAATTGTCATATTCCAGCACATTGCAGAAAAATTTTATTTTTTTGCCTCTATAGTTATCAATATCCCTTAAGTTTATCAGAGTAAAATCGTCCTTTATTTTATCAAAGCTATAATAACCGTCTTTTAATATATAATAACATTGCCCGCCTTCTCCTTCACCGACTGGGTTATCTACAAGCAGCTGCTCCGGGCTTTCTATTGTGAGGCTGTCGGCCTCAAGTTTAAAAATCTCTTTAAAGCCTGTATCCAAAACAGCAAGCCCAATATACAAAGCCTCCCTGTTATCCGACGATAATTCCACGATAACGGAGGGACCATTATAATCCAATTCTTTTACAGTCCTAATGGACTTTAAGTTATCATTATAATCCTCTATCTTTGCAGATGCTGCAGTGTATTTACAGTCTTCTGAAACCTTTACTAAAACCAGTTCTCCCTCGTCATCGCATCCCAAGGCAAACACGGTACTTCCCCAGGTGTCTACGCCGGACTGGGCCATAATAAACCTTTTATCGGGAAAAACTGTATTTAAAGCTACCAACGGCTCTTTTTCAATCCATTTTATTTGTGTACTGTTCATATCAGGCTGTACATCTTTGAATTGAGAAATATTTTTATAAATGGTCATTGCCTCACTAAAGTTACCTTCATCACTGTATTTATTTGCCCTGTTATAATCATCTCTTATTTGACTGTCTACAGCAGCAAGGACCTTTGACTTTGTAAGATAGTTCCCTATAAAGGATTCATATTCCCTGTAATGGCCGTATAATGAGTTATAATCCAGAGCATTTATATCTTTATCTATTTCATGTCCCCACAAAGATTCCATTTTATCTATAACCCATTTATAATCACGGGAATTCTTCTTATAAGATAAAATTATATTCTGGGCTTCGGAAGTAGCGGCAGAAATTCCTTTATCCAAGGCTATAATATCGATTTTATTATAATCATAGTCCTTTATAAGCTTATCCACTTCCTCTTTCTTATTTTCTTCTCCTCCATAATATACCGCCGGCATTTTAAGGAAGGTATCTTTAAAATCTTCATTTTGAAATTCCTTTGATTTAATATTATTTTCCGCCCGGGCTTTTAAAGCATCCTTTGCAGCAGCAAAATATTTTTCCAGGTTATCCTCTATTTTATAATTCTTCGATATTTCTTCAAAGACAGCTTTTGTTCCTTCGCCCTTTTCAGACTCCTGGCCGTATCTTTCAATATATCTGTTGTATTCATCTATAAGATGCTCGACATCCTTTGATTCATTTGCCTTTTTAATATTCTTTGATAAATCCTCCATGAAGGCTTTAAGGTTTGTAACATCTTTAAGCTCACCCAGCCGTTCCGAAAGCCGGTCCTCATTATATTCAAACAATGTACGTTGTTTTGCTTTCATCAACCACTCTTCGGCATCCACCACCCTGCCTTCATTATAAAACTCCTCGCCCTTTTTAAAGCTTTCTATCTTGGAATAGTTATAATAAAGCTTAAACAAAGCTGCAGCCATAAACCCAAGGCAAATGCATGCCGTTACCAATCGTATAAACTTAACCTGCTTGTACCCTACATATCTCATAAATGCTTCCTCTTATGCTAAAATCCCTTTAAACTGAGGGTCATCCCTATATTTTTCGTATATTATATGGGCCACCTCTTTATAAAGGCCATCCAGCCCTTCTATGTTTCCTTCTTTAAGCAAAGCATACAATCTTGCCAGCCTGTCTTTCTTCATTAAGTTCAGGTACCTTGATATAAAGCTTTTATACAATACCACATTATTCCTGGTCCTTATTGCCGCCTCCGCAACTCTCCCCAGGACTTCCGTGCCGACCTGCTCCTCTGCAATCACATCTTCCCAGGCTATAACATAGTCGATGACCTTTCTTCCGACAAGGGCAGGAGACAATTTTGCAATATCATTTATATAATCTACAAACAGCGGATTATATACGGTAGGTATCAGGGTTTCAAGCTCCAAGCTTTCATCCTTTCTTAATATGAACTTATCCAGGCAAAGAAGCTTGCTGAGCTTGATTGGGTCATTTCTAAGGAGCACCCCAATTTCTCTGAAATCTTCATAAGCACCTTTAAAATCTCCCGACTCCATCTTTTCTCCGGCGGCATCGGCATCCATTTTCAATCCTTTAAATATGCTGTTATAATGCCTTTTAAAGAATTCAAGCATTAACATGGTGCCTCCCGACTTTTTATAGGCTTTGTATAAAAAAAGGTATAAAAATATCAGGGCCAAGCCGGATGCAGCCATTATATATATTTCATGAAGGTTTCGGGCAAAAATTATTCCCGAAAAGAACAATATAAAAAGAACCAGTATGTCTATTTGAAAACGCCTTCTTAATGTTATATGAAAATGCCTGTCTATATGGATAAGCTTCATTTTATTGCAGCATTCATATTCATTTTCAGCCAAAACGGTGTATTTTCCGCAGCTTTTACAAAAGCTCAGCTTCTCATATGAATATCTGGTAACTTTAAATTTTTTAAATAACACTGCCCTTCTGCCATCCATATCAGTTCCTCTGCCCATTAATAAACTTAATCAGCATTGCATCTATATTTTCAACGCTGACGGCATTTTTCTTATTTCTGGTAAACATTATGAATTTAACGCCCACAAATACCGTCATTGCAGCAATAAACACATATATCATATTACCACCTCTTCTTAAAACCTGTTAAACCTAAGTTTTAAAATTCTTTTTCTGTAATCTCGCTGTCAATAAACTTTGTAATGCCTGCATAGACAGCGTTATTTAAATCTGCTGCCAGGCTGTCAAGGTCATTTGGGCTTTGAATACTAGCGCCGTCCTTTTCAGCTATTGAAATGCTATAGCTGAAGTTATATATATCCCTGTAATTTTCCCCATCAGTTATGGAAGGGCCTTCCCCGATAATGTTACTGCCGGTATTTGCAATTGACAGGATTATAAGTCCCCGCATATTTTGAATGTTTATCACTCCGCATTTTATGGTATACATGCAGCTGTCAAGGGCTGCTTTGCTTTGAAGGCTGTCAATTTCCTTTTTAATACTGTCTTCAAGCATTGCCCTCTTATATGCAATATTAGCCTTATAGGCGTCTTTTACTCTTAATGGTCCGTCAGTTTTTTCACCTGGTAGTAAAACCCCGATAAGCTTATAGGTTCCGACTGCAACTGCACCGAGCAAAAGGAAGGTGAACATGCTGCGCATTATCTGCCTTTTATGTATTGTAAAAAACCTTACTGCAGGGTTTGCCAGCTCAAGTTCCAGCTCTTTAAGAAATTTCGAAAACTCCTTGTTTCTTGTGCTGTAGAGCAGGATTTTTACATCCTTCTTTTTAAAGGCATTTTTATCATGAGTAATAAAATAGTTCCTCACGCTCTCTGTATATTCATCAAAATTTATAACATGGGAAAACACATTTTCATCAAAGGACCACAGGAAAAATTCATATATTTTATCACTGCCGCCTGAATGCAAATAATTGATGAGGCTTTCAAAATCATATTTAATGCTGTTACCTAAAACTGTAATAAAGCCCAGTATAATAGCAGGATAGTTGCTGTATTCGATTTTATCTTTGTAAAGCTTGCGTATTATTGATTTCACCTGGTTTCCGTATTCCAGCCTGAATATACCATATCTATCGGAGCTTTGGCCTTTAAGTACTAATTCTTGAATATATTCGATCATTTCATACCTGGGTTGACTACGCCTGTACTTAAGTCTCAGGCTTTTGATATCTTCCAGGGATAAACTATATAAATCTAAATTTTCATACAGGAAATCTTCGCAGTTATCAATTATTGATACTGCAAACTCCCTGTATTTTTCCTGCTGGAGATTATTGCCGGCTGACTTGGTCAGCCCGGTCATAAAGTCTTCAATCTTTTTATTTTCGGATACCATGTTTTTTGACTTTGCTAAAAGCTCCGTAACCTTATGGGTTACCAGTTCTTTAAAGCGCCTGTTTAGAATAACGTCATTTGATATAGTTTCCCAGTATTGTATTTCATTAAAAAGCCCCTTCAGGTTTTGTATATCTGAAAATCTGTCTTCAATATATATTTCAAAGACCGGTTTTACACTGTTGCTTCTTAATATGAGATTTATAAATTGCCCATACATCAGTGCATTTTGTGATAAAATTTTAAATATCCCTGCCCCATAATCCTTAACTGCCCTGCTTTTTGAAAGGACAGTTCCCAGCAGATAAAAAATCCTGCTGTTTACAGTTTGAACTCCAACATTAAAATAACTTGCAAGGTTTTCAACTGTCCTGTAGGAAGGAAGGTAAGTGCTGCTCTCCATATCTTCAATTTCCCGGTCAACTATCTTGATATATAAATTGCTTAATAAGGCCTTCCCTCTTTCGTCAGAGCAGTTATAATACTTGAGTATTATATCCTGGGCATGTTCCCTGTCCGACCTGTAAAGGTTAAAATTCCCTTCCTTTATGCAATATAAAATGCAAAGGTCATCATATGTACCCATGTATAGCTTTTCTTCATGGCCGGCATTGTAAAGCATACTTAAAGCAAATTCATAAAAGGACTCCAGGTTCCTTTCATTATTTATATTGTCCCAGGCAAAATCAAGATAAGGGTGGTCCACTGCATCTATATCAGGTATCCGGTCATTGACAAGGTCGAATGCATATTCTCTCTCAATCTTGGAATAATTTTGCCTCAGTCCTTCCTCTTCCACGAACATTATGTTTATATATTTCCTGCTTTCAGGCTCCTTTACATAGGTAATATACCCTATGTTCCCTCTCACGTAATAGGGCAGCCCTGCAAATATATATTTTAGAAGTCTTTTGGCATAACCCGATATATCCCCTATATCAACTCCGGGATTGATATACACCTTTTTCTTTCCCATGGATGACATAATTGAAGCATGCAGAAGTTTTTTATAAACCCCTTCCGTTATACCTATATCCTCCAGTTGCCCTGTATTGTAATTTCTCTCATTCCTGTCATACTTAATGACTGAAAGCTGGGGAATTTCCATACCCATTTCAATATTGTAGCTGTCTGAAAATCCTCCGGCATAAACTGTCTTTTCAATATTTTTTATATACTCTCCCTTTTCGGCCTCAGGTATGACGAAATTATGGGTAAAGAAGGTGCTGCGAAGTCCGGTGAAGTCTGCACCCACATATACCGAACGCCCGACAACCATTTCTCCGGTATCAACATGAAAGCATATGAAGGATTCAGGATATTTTAAAGGATCCTTCTCTCCCGAAGCCTCTAATTTCCTGGGAGGGTCATAGAAGCAAAAGGGATGGAGGTTTTTCTTTATGAAGTTTTCATTCAGTCCCCTGGATTTTGCGATGGTATCATATCCTTCCGAAGAACGGAATATGCCTCTTCGTTCCCTTGTATAATACTGCTGCTCAATCACTTGGCCCTACTCCCTTCAATGACTTTCAACCGGTACAGCAACCACAGAAAAGGCTCATCTACTCTTACAGGGCTTACTGTCCCCTGTATCTTCTGGTCTACCGGGTCGCTTCCTAAGGCAGATACGGCAAAATATGCAGTATTGGTAAAATGCACCTCCATGGCGTCGGTGAAAGCCCTGTCTACTTTATCAATAAACCTTTTTACTTCTCCGTTTATATTTTCAAATTCCGTAAGGTCAAATGTACCCTTGTGGGCGGCATTGTAGAATATGTTGCTGTTTTCTTTTATATAATCATCGCCGCACAGCACTTTTAGAGTATCGCTCTTTGTAAGCACCACGGCTGTGGGTATGTCTGTCTTTCCCTTCTCCTGGTTTCCTATAAAGTTCTCAAAAAGGCTTATTATTACTTCCCGAGGCTCATCATATTTTGATGTAAAATCCCCGGGGGCATCTTCTCTTCTTATGCTTATCTTGTTCCTTATTGTCCTCATCTGCAGCGGATCTACCAGGAACATCATCCCTGAGGAATTTTTAATGTGAGCTGCAAATATATCAAGGTAATCCCTCTCTACCATTCCTTCGCCTGCCACGTCGAAAAACACCAGTGTCACAGGGTCCTTAGATTCATCCTTGAATTTGAACTGGAACATTAAGGGCTCCTGTTTTGCCGTCTTCCGCGTAGAGGTTAAAAGTTCCCCCCTGTCGTAGATAGGGTCTTCATATAATTCCCTGAACCTTCTGCTTACTTCAACGCTTACCGGTAAGCAGGCGGCATTGAAATTGTTTGCGGTAAAATTCTGCAGCGTATGAATTAATGAAGTCATATAGACGGATTTCCCTACCTGGGAAGCACCGATAATGGAAATTATATTCCCCGGTACTTTTCCGGCTGTTAAGGGAAGTTCATTATGGCAGGAAGGGCAGAGCCTTTTTTTAGAAGCAATTCCATACCTGTCTACTACCTCAACCAATACTCCGTCTACATACTTTTTATATTCGTCGGGAATCCTTTCGGGATAAATAACCGCTTCCATGTCCGGCAGAGGTCCCAAGTCGAACTTTGCCCTGTAGGCATTTAAATTTTCATCTTCCTGGAGCTGAAACTCCTCGTCATCCTCTTTGTAGTGGGCTGCCCTGAACACTGCTTTATCCGGGCTGTATTTTTCAAAACAAAAAGGGCATACAATGTCAAAAAACTCCGGCCTTACCGTCTTCTGTTTTGACTTGAAAAAATCAAAAATACCCATAATATTTTCCTCCTATCTGCCAATAAGCTCATATAATCCGACGTTTATGCTGCTGTCTGTAAGAAATAATCTGACATACTCGTTTTTATCCATCTCTATTTCAGGCATAATATTTTCGCCTGCGGTAAAATCCTGTATGAAAGGAAATACTATTCCGTCACTGGAGTTTTGAGGATATGATCCCGACTTTTTTACATAGCAGATGGCATCCTTATCAACAGGCGCCTCCGGGCAAACTGTTATCCTTACGGTTTTTTTATCTGTAAACAGCTTTTTGCGTTCTTTTACGGAATAGACTATATGTATTTTCCCGGTCCTTACGCTTATTTTATTATTGATGCCGTCCTGGTCGATAAGATATAATTCACCATCTTCCCTGACCATTGGATAGAGGGTATATGTATATCTTCCTATACCCTCTATCCTTTCATGATATCCGTTATACTCCATATACTCGTTTTTTGTATAAAGCTTTGAGTTTTCTTTTGTCACCTTGTCTATGTCTATCTTTTCATCCTCAGCAGTACGGCATATGTATACCGAATCGATACCCCGGGGCCACAGCCAGCTAAGTATACAGTTATCCCCGTCTATTACACAGTTAATATCTCTTATCTGCTCAAAAGAAGCCTGCTCCCTGTATCTCATCATCATTCCTCCTAAAAGCTTTTCTTGCCATGGCCGGCTCCGCTGCCGGGCAGGTTGGTGCTGCCTGGAGGTTGCTTGCTGCTGCTTTTTCTGTAGAAATTGCCGCTTCCTTCCTGCTTTACAAGAAAAGTGAAAAATGTAAAGACACAGGACAGAATTATAACGGCAGGGATCCTTATTATGTATTGCAGCCAGGGAGCCGTTTTATATCCTATTTCCAGTATCAAACCTGCCATAAGGCCTGAAACAGCTCCTCCTATGGAAAGCCCTTTTGCAAGGTACCGGTTATCAAATATAAGGCCTACGGCAAAACCTACTGCCACACCTATGATAATTAAAAATACCACTCTCATAATACCATATACCATACTGGATGAGGTCCTGCCGTTTCTTTCGCCTACCAGCAGCCTTAGATCCCTTTCGCGGTATATTTTTGTAAATGCGGTATCCAGGCCTTCCACGTTTTCTACGCTATAATATTTCCCCCCTGTATCTTCCGATATTCTGACAAGCATGTCCTGGTCGCTGCCTTCCATTCCTACGGTAAAAACAGGAATATAGCCGGATTTATATGGAGCTATGGTCTCTTGGTAGAAATCTGCCAGGGAGTAAGTATCTCCTCCGTCGGAAATTAATATGACCATGGCCGATCTTCCGGGCATTTCATTTTGTTTTATATGCTCTGAAGCATAAGTTAAAGCGCCTTTTATATTTGTCATGCCATAAGGTACGTCATATTCCTGGAGTTTACCCGGGATATCCCTCTTTAAGCCGTCGGTTATGGCAGCCATGGGCTGCACATTTACAACCTCGTCATTAAATACAAATACCGATACCCTGTTGTCTGTATTCATGCTGTCTATAAGGTTTTTAACAGCCTTAAACCTTAAGTTTTGAGGATCCGTACCCTCCATGCTCTGTGATGTATCCATAAGGATTACCACATCGTTGATTTTTCTTGAGCCTCTGAAGTTCAGCCCATATACAAATTGGAGCACCATGCCTGCTATAAAAAGCATTACAAGGGTGCAGGGCACTAAAAACTTCCATGAGCTTAAGGTATACATTCTCCTCCAGGCAGGCCCATTTAATATGGGGGAGATTATCTCTGCAATTAGGCACATAAGCCCCACAAAAAAAGACATCTGTCCGAAATAAAGCCCCATAAGGAGGCTGTGGGGAATTGAATAAAGGAGCTTTGAAATCATCACTTCCCCCACAATAAAGCCTATTATACCGCCGGTTAAACTTAATGCTGCCATGAGCATGTTCACTTTTCTGCCCAACACAACCACCACCTTTGAAAACAAAAGTATTTCTAATTGAAAGATCTTTTAGCAGCACCTGCAAGTTTTTGTGCTCTTTGCTTTTAAAATGACCCATTTTTAAAACTTAAAACAAGGTCAGGGCCATTTAAGGCGCATCGAGCATTAAAAACTTGCAGGTACACTATATATAATTATATATTAAACTCAACATCGGGCAGAAGCTCTTTGTCAATGCCGTGGAGCTCGAACCCTTCCTTTTCATATGTATTATAATATTTAGCAGAGTTCCTGGCATACACCAGGCTTTCTATAGTAAAACCTCCCATGAGGTTTAATTTTTCAATTCCGCTGGTCCTCTTTTCGTGGACACATCCCAGCCTGTAGGTCCTGGTTTTTTGGTCTATCTTAAATCCATATTGTATAAAGAGGCTGTAATAGTCTCCGAAAAAGTATTTTTCTTCGTGCCTGTGTTTAGCAGAATATTCCATTATATATGTACTCACCCTGGCATCCCTTTCAAGTATGCTGTACAGGTTTTTAAAAAGTTCTTCTTCAGACAATACCTTTTCTCCATACTCTGAAGATATATTGGCCCTGTGTAAAAGCTCCTCTTCAAATGGCTCCATAAATTTGGGGCTGTCCAGTATATACTTTTTGGAGTTTTCGATAAGTCTTTTAAGGAGCATTTCTGCACTTTCCGGGTATCCTGCAAACCTTTCGTCAAAATAGAATTTTGAGCCCCATTTGTTTGAAAGATCTTCAACAACATCATCTACGATCTTTCCGTAATATTCATTTATATTCTGTCCAAGATAACTGTCGGCTGCCGCAATGTTTTTCCTTGAAGCATCAACTATGAGAGATTCAAGGCTTTCCAATTCATATATTTTCTTTTCAATCTCCCGGTGTATTTTTTCTATGGCAGCCTCGTATTTTAATACTATCCTTTGTTTTATCATAAGGCTTGCTATTTCTCTTTTGCGTATATATACATCCTCAATAAGCTTTCTTTTTATATCCATTAACCCTTGCTTTTTATAGAAAAACAGCTTGTGCACAGGACTCAATACAACCCTCTGGCTGTATACATCCTTAAGCTCGGCCTGAAGCCTGTCAATTTTCTTTTGAATATCTTTATATACATCGCTCAACGCTTCGGATACTATATCCTTTGAGGTCCACATATATCCGCAATACAGTCCGTATTCATGACTGTTAACTATATTTTTCTCTATGTGTGCATTTATTTCACCCTCAAGCTTTATATCCTCCAGTCTTTTAAATGAAGCCTTCTCAAAATTCTCATTGAAATATCTCATGCAGCTGTCTCCGTAGATCTTTACTTCGGCTTCCTGGAATGTCATTCCTTCAAGGGCGGAAGGTGATACATTTAAAGACATAATAGCCATCATACCGTCCTGTATGCCATCCTCTGGAATGACTTCGCCTGTCTTCATATCCAGCGAGGCTTCGTCCAGCCTTAAAATTCTTAAAGTATCCTGTAAATTCTTGTTTGTATTTTCCTTAAGCCTATCCATATAATGTCTGTAGTAATGATATAAAACCGCAAGGGCTATTGCACTGTTTGGACGCTTAACCCATGATATGCCGGCGCTTGCATATACCTGTCCCTTTCCGCCGGCAGAAATGCTCTTTTTAAAATATTCATTATTATATTGTTCATTGTCCGGTTCATTTCCCGCAGGGCTTATGATTTTATTCTTTAAAAGGCAAATGTAGGATATTGCCCTGTAATTTCTCTCCATGGCTTTTGGGGGAATTATACCGTCTTCATTCTTGTCGCCAAGGAGGTATATAAGGTCGAAGACCGGCGCATTTCCATTTGTTATATCCAGCCTTACTCCTTCATTTAAAACCTCCAGGGGTGCCTTAAAAGAATATTCCCTTCCCTGAAAATATTCTATCTCCTTGAAAAAAGCCACAGATATGGCTGACGCATATCCAAAGTCATCATTCTCATTGCTTTCGGCTATAAGTCCGTACAGGTCGGCGCTCACCATTTTAAAATCATCATAGAGCTTTGATTTAAAAAGCAGGGTTATTTCAGGAATTAATACATTCAAAGGGTCATCCACCCTTGTAATTACACAAAGATTTACTTTTTCAAAGCTTGAGTACATCCTCCCGTATTGCTGAAGCCTGGCCTTGGCTTGCCTTATCTTTTGATTAAACTCTATAAGGAGGCTCTCATTATCATAAAATCCCCTGTACAGTGACTTCCTGTATTTGTGTAAATCGGAGGACTCAAGGGGTATACCCATGCGAAACAGGCTGCTGTCTTCAACAGGTGCTGCTCTGTATATATGAAAATACAGCACACCGTTGCTGTTATTCCACTTGACGTCGATCTCATTTTTTATTGAGTTTATAGAATCTGATATTTTGTCTCCGACGAACAAAAATATCACCGGATTATAAACGGCCCTTTGTTCATCGCCGCCGTTTATCTTCCTGTCTACAGATGCCTCATATAAAGCAGCATAGTTATTTAACAAATCATCCATGGAAGCCCTCCCGGAATTGTATAGTATTGGGGCTGTTGCATTTTGAACACTCAATTGCTATGTTCAAGTTCTGCAAGTTCTAAGGCTCCCTGCCTTGAAAATACAAGAATTTTTAAACTTCATTCGCTCAGACAATCTAAAATTCTAAGTATTTTTCTTCGGCAGCGTCACCAAGAACTTTTAAAGAACTCTCATAATGCTCATTTACGTTGTTCATAATGCAACAGCCTCTTAAATTACAACTATTGCAAATTCCTTTTTAAATCATTCAATTTAGTTAATACTTTTTTATAAAAATCGTACATTTCGTTGCCGTTTATAAGCTCATCCCTGCTGTATCCAAGTTCCTCCCGGGATTCCGCATATGCTGCTATCATACCGTTTATTGTATTTAAAAGCTGTGTCGTGTCTTCCAGAGCCCCTAACTCTTTGCTCCTTTTTTCGGACTTTCTTAATACCTGGCCTTTGTGTTTTTCATCCAGGCTGCAAAATTTACTGTATATTTCAAATTCAGGATACTTTTTAACCTTGAGCAGGTTTACAAAGGGCTCCCACTCCTCTTCCTCCGGCTCCTTATCGTATACATACATTGCTCCCTTTTTAAATATGGTGCCGGTGTACATTGCTTCTATAAACTGCTCCAGCATTGTATTTTCTTTTTCAACAGCCTTAAGGGCAGAATCCAGCTCCTGAATTTTTAAAAGTATTTCGTCATACTTATTAAGCTCTGCCTTAACCAGTTTTATTGCCTGGGGTGAGCGTGCGAAATTTTCCATGGCCCTCTCTTTGTTATAGCTGTCAAACAAGTCCTTTGAATAATCCCTTTCGATACCATCCTCTACGAGACTCTTAAGGGCTAACAGGCATCTTTTCATTTCAGAAAAGTTCATCTGCCCGCTGGGAAGCTGCATTTCAAATTTTGCCAGGAAGGGCTGAAGTTTAAAAGGCTTGGTAACTATATAATTATACCTGTTGTTAGAGCCGTCGGATCCGTCCTTTTCCCTGATACACCCCTGCTTCAGGGCTTTTTCAAAAACCTGGGCAAGCTCCTGGTTATAACCCTTTACCCTGTTATTATAGTAAGTATCCCCCCATGACCTCTGGGGTATGGGTGAAGGCAGGTAGGTCCAGTTGTTTTCCCTGGTCTGTACCAGGTGGCGGCCTATGCCTTCCTTTTCAAGTATTGTCTTCTCATATGCCTCTTCATAAATTTTAAGAGGCGAATATGCATAAAGGGGTACTCCATTTTTTGTATTAAGCCAGAATATACGGTTTTTAACCTCGCTCTCTTTTACGGTAAAATTGGATTTACCCAGGGCGTTGGTCTTATAATTATTTATACCCTTTAATATTTCCGGCGCCTTTTGAGGTATGGATACAAATCCCCAGGAGGGCAGGTTTAAATTTCCGCTGCTGTTGCTTAAATAAAATACCGGGACTGCGTCATCGTCCAGCCTTTTGGCAATATTCCTCTCTATGAGCTTATCTATCATCTCATCGTTCCCGTATTTAATTACAAGGAACTCCTCCATGGATTTTGTGATCAAATCCCCGAAACTGTCTGACATGAAATCGCTTATTGAGCCTATTATATCTATGTCCTGCTCCCTTACCCAGTTTGCTGATTTGCCCAGCAGCTCTTTTGTAAAGAAACGTATAAGGTCGTCTTCATCCTTCTCGTCCATAACTTCGTCTATAGTCTTTAAAACATCGGGGATGCTTACGATATTCCAGTGATATGTCCTGTTCTCCTTATATTCCGTTTCCTTGCCGGTGACCAGAATATTTCCGTTCTCCTCAAAAATCTGGTTCAATGTATTTAGTACCTCTGTAAACACGTTATATATTCTGGAATTTTCACTGTTTAAGAGGCTGTGGACATCCTGGAAGAACTCCATCATCTGCTTTATACGTTCCTCGTCGGCCCTTAGGTAATATTCATTTATTTTGGCCTCTATATAGTCATTTTTCTTCTTTTCCTTATTTATTATAGCTTTCATGGCCTCTGCCATTTTTTCATCCGCATTATACCGGAGGCTCTCTATATCCTGGGGATATCTTTTTAACATCTCCTTTAAGGATTCAATATAGGCCTCTATGGTCTTTAGCAGGCAGAAACCGGATGTCGAAAATATAAGCCTGGAGGCATAGAAAGGACCCTGGTCTGCATTTAAAAATATCCTACGCACCTGGTCGTTGAATTCCGCAAGATATTCGCCGGGCAGCTGCCTCTTAGCCTTTATGTATTCCTCCCTGGCCTTCTCCAGAAAACCCTGGAGTTCAAAATCTATGTTTACCGACCTGGTCTTTACTATATTATAATGGCTAAGCCTTTCACTGTGGTTATATCCTACCAGCGGTTCCGGAACATTTTGCTGGAACCTTCTGGCCACAAATTCCTTGTCAAGCTTAAGAGACCTTACAAACTCCTCCACATCCTGCTGGTTTGGGGCATTTTTAAACATTTTCTCCATTTTCTTAAAGAGCCTGTATGCGAGGTATGTGGTTATTTCTTCTATAGGAAGATCTGCTGACGAGGCACCTATTATATTGTATTTGTAATTTGCAGAGTAAGGTCTTGCCATCTGGGCAATATTGGTATTAATATTGCTTATATAATCATGGATTGCAAATTCCTCTCCCGAATGCTTTTCCTCATCGGCCATGAAATTCGTTATGTTTTCCGCAGTAACATTGAGACAGTAATCGTATGCATTGTCAAGGAGCTTACCTTCGGTATTGGTGGCGGAAATAAGATGGCACAGGTTAAAAGGAGGCATGGGTGAGTCTACGGTGAGAATATCCCTGTAGTTCTGCTTAAACCTTTCGCCCCTCTCATCCACATTCATCCAGTAATCCAGTTCCTTTAATGCCGCATAGCCATTCTTTATGACATAATCGCAGGTATGGCTGTTGTTCCCTATCCTGTCAAGGTTTATATCTGGAGTAAAAAGGTATCCTAAAATGTTGACCCTGTCGACGCCGGCAGTGCCGTATTTTTTCTCCATGAGGCCCCTGACAATATAGGCTATATCAAGGAAGCACCCGCTGCCGGTCCCGCCGGACAAACCGCTTAATATGAAAACCATAAGCTTTTCGCTTGTTCCCTTTAAAAGCACATCTATCTTTTTTTCTATACTTTTAATAACTGGCATTATCTTGGTAAATAAAAGCAGCCTGCCTGCCTGTCTCACGCCATTGGCGCCATTCATGCCGTCGGTTATAATAAGCTCCGGCGACAGCCACTCGGAAATACACGGATCCAGTACGCTGCGGTTCTGGAGAATGCCCCCTATTTCCGCATTGGATAGGAGCACAAGTTCATTTATAGAGTCGAGCTTTATGCCCTTATACTTGTTTCCGGCGTCTCTCTGATTTGTTTCAAAGGCCAGAAATTCAATGTTGTCCGGCTTCTCCTTCTTCCTTCTAGTGATAGGGTCTTCAGGCAGCCTGAACCTCCTGTTTATCTGGTATTTGAGCCTTAAAAGGGCGTCGTTGCCCGTACCTCCGATACCTATTACCAGCATGGGATTATTTATTGTATTTACTCTTATCTTCTCACTTACAATACCTCCGCCAAGTTTTACATCCAGCTGCTGTATATGTTCTTTAATGGCAGGTCTCATTTTTAATCACATCCTCATCTTTAAAGTTTTTCTATCTTAAATGAACGTCTGTTGCATTTGAAAAAAATTGCATGATTAAAATTCGTGCAGTTCCTTCAAGCTTCCTCAATTAAAATACTCAACAGTTATGCTCTTATGGACTGTGGAAAGGTTTATGGTGATCCTTTCATTAAATTTAAGTTCATATCCCCTGGAAGCGTCAATTATTCTACCTGTCTTCTCAATGGTCCCCGGGGACATATTTTTAATTATAACATTATCGTTTCTGCCGGGAGTCAGCACTATCTTCTCTCCTTCCTTATATTCGGGAAGAAGCTGCAGCAGTTGATACAGGGTTACTTTGCCCCTGTATGTGTCCAGCCTCCTGTACTGTGGGGATGATATTTTGTTTGTATCAAGGTCCCTGACTTCTACCATCACCTGCCCTACAAAGGGCTTTCTGGCCTTCAGAATTGCTGGAAGTACAAGAGCCGCAAACAGTATTATGGCAGCCAGCAAAATCCCCATAACTATGTATACTATTATCGGCACTATAGCAAGGGTGACGGCCAGGTCCGACTTCCCTCCGCTGCCATCTTCGGCAGTAATGGTTAAAACTGCATCTCCGCTGGCTTTAGCGGTTACGGCCAGCATGCTTCCATTTATGGAAGCATCAGCTTTGTCCGGATTATCAATAGATACTTCATATACCAAAGGATCTCCGTCCGGGTCGGTAATTATCCTGGACAGGTCTATGGTTTTCTTTTGACCTGCACGGAGCCTTATATTCTTTAGAGGGTTTGAAATTACCGGAGGGCGGTTGCCTGCCTCCAGTATAATGCTCTCGCTCTCTCTTAAAAAGCTTTCAGAATCCACGACGGCTTTAACCTCATATTTATGGTTTTCTTTAAGTGTGAAGCTGCCGGTAAAGCTGTCACTTAACAGGGAAAGGTCTATTTTCTCCTCTGTGCCGCTGTCAATATCCTTTATCATAAGATATGCCTTCATATCTTTATAGGCTTCTATATCCTGAAGCCTCTGGCCATTGCTTGAAAGATAAGATGTCACATTGACCATATCTCCCTTATGGTATTCACCGGGAGGTGAAAGCTCCATATTCACCTTCAAATCATAATTAAATATTAGATTTATTTTTATTTTATCCCCCGATAAGCCCTTTACCTTAAGAGTCCAATCACCTTTTTGAGGATTGATTATTTTAATCAGTGAATAACTGCTGGATATGGAATAGTATATATTATCTGAGGGTATAGTCTGCTCCTGGCCGCTGCTGTCAAAGAGCTTCACTTCGACAGGGCTTTGGGACAGAAGAGATATATTGGCTTCCACAACACTGCTGTCCGGTATGGTAATTTTCACGTCCTGATATTCTCCGGTGCCGTTTACATACCCCGGTGTTACAATTTTTAATTTCAGATTGTCTGCAAATATTTCACTGAGTATCTGGGGCAAGGTGTCCGGAGTATCCGTAATGAAAGTTTTTGCATTTGTCGAAGATGATATTTGCTTAAGCTCATCCTGGTCCACCGTACCGTCTGCATTCAAACCTATTGTGTATATTGGATAACCCTTGTAGGAGGCTATTTGCATAGCTTCATTTTTATCGGCATCCGATTGCGCCTTTGTCCTGGAGCTTCCGGAAAGCTCTGCCTTTCCATCGGACAGAAGTATAATCAAAGGCTTCTTTGAAGGGTCATTACTTCCGTCAAGCATCTGTACGGCTGCTTTAAGACCCAGCCCTATATCCGTTGCAGATTTTTTAGGTATTGAAGATATTATATCCTTCAGCTCACTTTTATCATCTGCCGATTTAATTTCCTTAAGGGGAGTTTGCTTTATTATCCTGTCGCTGTATGCAATTATCCCCACTCTGTCTCCCTCCACAGAGCACATATCGATAAACATTTTTGCAGCTTCAAAGCTTATGCTTTTAGGGTCGCTCTTTTCCATGGACCCGCTGGAGTCAAGGACAATTACCGCATCGATTTTAGATCCGCCATCCGATTGTGAGTGAGCTGCAAATGGGAAAAAAACCTGAAAAATAATAAATAGGGACAATAATAACAGCAGCTTTAATTTTTTCATATTCCAGTACCTCCGGATTTATATGGTCATAATTAATGTTCTTATATAGTTTTACAGCACATATTGACATAGCTTATTTAAATTAGACGTGAAAAAATACAAATTGTCTTCATTTTTTTACTTTATTTTGTATAAATTTTATCCATCATATCTGTAGTTTAGCATATACTTTTCCTATTAATCAATTATTTAGTAGACCGGACTCATCTTTCTATATACATAATGGATTAATCACAATTTTCAGCTCTTACCGCCATAAGAAGGCTATGCATAAACCTGCGTTAACCTGGTTTATATTTATATAGAATGCATTGTCGAATTATAGATATTGAAAAAAGAAAATAGCGTGTTATAATAAGTATAATTTATTAAATAATAATTATTATTGATAACAGAAAACTTTTTAAGTAAAATTATAAAAGCAGGTTAGTACTGTGTTTCAAATTATATTAAATCCGTTCTACAATACCTAGATAAATTTTCATGACAGGGTATACCTTATATGGGAAAATTGCATTAATATTTTGAATTTAATATACTAATAATATTAGACTTTAAGGGGGACTATAAATGAATTGGCTTAACAACACTAAAATTGCAGTAAAGTTTACGGCAGCATTTATTCTAATATCAATATTTGTCGGAGCAGTTGGATATATTGGATTGTCTAATATGGATAAAATCAATAAAAACGCTGCGGATATGTATAGTAACAATCTTATGTCCATACAGGAGCTCATCACTATCAAAAGTAATTTTGCCCAATTCAATTCAGACATCTTGTCTTTGCTTTATGCAAAGGATGAAAATCAAATCACATCAATCCAGGAGCATATTAACGAACTCAGGGATAATAATAACGAGATGATGGCGGCTTTTGAAGAGATAGCTGAAGACAGCGAACGTGAATTATTCGATCAGTTTAAACAGCTGGTTGCCGATTACAGGGATTCATACGGCAAAGTTATCCAGCTGGTAAACGATAAAAAGTATGAAGAAGCTGAAACCAGTTTTGACGATACTCTAAAGATTGAAAAAGACATGTCGGATACCCTTGATAAATTAATTGCTCAAAATATTACAGAAGCGGAAAATGCCAACAAGGAAAATCAAAATATATTTAAATCATCGTCATACAAAATGACAATTATTGTTGTTGCCGCTTTTGTGCTAGCTATAGCTTTGGGCTTTACATTATCATTAATAATATCAAGGCAATTGAAAAAAGTTGTAATGTTTGCCCATTCCGTAGGAAATGGCGATTTTACTCATACAATAGATATCAAATCAAAAGATGAAATAGGAAACCTGGCCGGCGCTTTAAATAGTTCAGTTAAAAACGTCAGGGATTTAATAAATGAAATAGCATCAGGAGCCCAGGAAATAAGTGCGATAAGCGAAGAAGTATCGGCGACAATGGAAGAAATATCATCCCAGATGGAAGGGATCAATGAATCCACAATACAAATTTCAAAAGGAGCCCAGGACTTAAGCGCAACAACTGAAGAAGTAAATGCATCTGCTGAAGAAATAGGCTCAACAACAGCCGAACTTGCCAATAAAGCAAATGACGGAAATATATCTTCCCAGGATATTAAAAAACGCGCAACAGAAATTAAATCAAAAGCAGCCAAATCCATTGAAACTACTGAAGCTATATTTAATGAAAAGCAGGCAAAAATAATTAAAGCCATAGAAGAAGGAAGGGTTGTGGAAGAAGTTGGAGTTATGGCCGATTCCATTGCATCCATCGCCGCACAAACAAACCTTCTTGCTTTAAATGCAGCCATTGAAGCCGCCAGGGCAGGCGAACAGGGGCGAGGATTTGCAGTTGTCGCCGATGAGGTAAGAAAACTTGCCGAGCAATCTTCAGATACGGTATCCAGTATTCAGAATGTTGTATCCCAGGTACATAGAGCTTTTAACAACCTGTCACAAAATGCCGGTGACATTTTAAGTTTCATTGAAAGCAATGTTAAGTCCGACTATGAGCTGTTCATGGAGACAGGGGTCCAATATGAGAAAGATGCGGAATTTATAAGTAAAATGTCCCATGAAATATCTGCAGCAGCAACCTCAATGTCTGAGGTTATAGAACAAGTTGGCGGCGCTGTTGAGACAGTGTCTGCAACGGCTCAGCAATCTGCTGCCGGTACTGAAGAAATATTAGCAAGCGTGAACGAAACGACAATAGCCATAGAAGGAGTATCAGAATCGGCGCTGAATCAGGCTGAGCTTGCTGAGAAACTTAATAATTTAGTTAAGAAATTTAAAGTGTAAAATTTTTCTGCGCCGTAGAATGGGGCTGTCTCATTTGACACACTGCATTTACTGTGCTCATTTATGTTGTTTCAAATGCGACAGCCCCACGGTACAAACATAATATCATCGGCAGTATAAAAGATAGACCAGTCACCAAGACAATCTATCTTTTATGCTGTTAATGATATTAATTAATCTAAATGAAGTGCTTATATAGAAGTTATATGTTCCCGAGTTGCTCCATGATTTGATCTTGATTAACTTTTTTTAGCTTTTATTCTCTCTGCAACCTTATTGGCAGCAACCATTGCTGTTTGAAATGATCCCTGCTGCCATGCATGTTTTTGAGATATGTGTTCACCTGCAAAAAATACTTTGCCATTCATTTCAGGCAATGTGACAACATATGAGAAAAGTATCTTATCCTGCGGCTTCATAATTGCAGCTCCTCCCCACATATACTGCACCTGCCCCCATCTGAAGGTTATGGAAGATATAAATTTATTATCTATATACTCGAAGGGAAGTCCATGAATCCTTTCAATATATCCTTTAATGTCATCAATTCTCAGGCTGGGGTATTCATTCCCAATCCTATCGGCATCCATGGACCAGTTATAACTTGCAAGCAATACGCCGGGCTCCGACGGTGATGCACCGGGCCGGAGAGTCCAGCCATTTTTCAAATTTGGTATTGGCATTGCATGATCGGAGGGATAAAAAACCGAAGTATTGGGAAGATCTGTTAAGGTGTTCCCCCCAACTATTCTTGTACATGGATTACCATATTCCCAAAACCTGTCTTTAAGAAAAAAGAAGGTCTTCTGGGCATTTTCATAGTTAAGTTCTATGATTGCCTGGGATTTTTCCTCACTGAATAAAGGATTTATTTTTGCCCTTCTCAGGCTTGAAAATGGCATGGTACATATTACGTAATCAAATTTTTCATAATAACAGCCGCCACGTTTTCCGTCTCTATATTGAAGTATTACCCCATCTCCCTCAGGGGATCCGTATATTCCATCTACTGCAAAACCTATTTTGAAGTTTACTTGCCCAAGCTCATCTTTGCTTATATTAACATATGCATCGGTTGTATCATCGCACAGTGCTCCATACAATGCCAGAGGTAATTTTATCATGCCTCCGTTGATGTAATAGGTAGCTCCGAAATCTGCAGTATATATCTCCTGAAGCTGCTGAATAAAGCTCAGGCCTATGAGGTTTTGCTCAAGCAGAGCCATATTGCCCAGCATTGATATGGCGCTCTGACTAAGTCCCGCGCCTTCATATGCCATTCTGCGGGTCATCATATCCCTTTCCTGTATCTTATAAGAGTATTTGGGCTTAATTTCTATAAGCTCTCTTCTTTCATCCGGTGAAAGGGTGTATAGGTATTTAGAAAACACCAGCTCCTCAAGGGCCTGCCATGGCCTCTTTCTTTCTTCATGTGTAAGGCTAAATTGGGGATATATGTTTTTCATAACGCTCAAGCCCTGGGGATCATTTACCGCACGTGCATTTCTTATATAAAAAAAATTTCTTATATTATTTATTACAAAAGGACTTGTTTCTAGTTTAAACAGGTTTATATAGTGCCATGTAGCTTCATGGGATAAGGGTATACGCATTGCCCCCAATTCTGCGAAATACTTTTTATCATCAGTAAAATAGTGAGTATTTATCCTGCCTCCAATTCTTCCGGCTGCTTCAAACAGCGTAATATTACAACCTATCTTTCTCAGTTCAAATGCTGCCGAAAGCCCTGCTTCTCCGGCACCGATTACCGCAATTTTAGAATTCTTTCCATAGCCCTTTGGACATACCGTTGTTATATCAGGAGGCGGATTTAAAATTTCAATAATATTTTTAAAGTCCTCCGGCCTTCCTTCTTCAACGAGGTGCTGCATCAGCATTTGGTGCCTTTGTTCACGGGTAGGATTATCAACCTGATATGGGACATTTATGTTGGTATAATGCATTAACCTATCACGCCCTATGAATTCTATACATTTCAATTTATGCTTCATTCAGAAGGAGCGTGATGGTATTATATTTAAATCCTTTAAATATTTATTATAGAATTTGAAAATCAAAGTTTATTATATGAATCAATTATGGATTGTCAACTTTAAGATTAAAACCATGGGGCATTTAGACAGACCTCTTTAATATATCAATAGATGTTCTTAAATCATCTATTGATATCTGCCCCGGAGCTGACGCCTTGGTGCCGGATGCAAAAGTAAGGCAGGAGCCGAATAAATGCCCTGCTGTTCTGCTAATTGCGCCTTTGCCTGACATTGATATACTTATAAAAGGAATTTTTGCATGCTTTTCCTTAAATTCAAGAGTTGCTTCCAGCAAAGTAAGCACATCCTTCATCCCCTCAGGCATAACTGCAATTTTAGCAATATCCCCACCGAAGTTTTGAGCATCCAGGAGTTTATTTATAATTACCTCCTTTGGCGGGGTTGCCGCAAAATTATGATGTGAAACGACAACATATATATTAGCCTTGCGGCCCTCATCTATAATACCGGCTAATATTTCACCGCCGTTAATCAATTCAAAGTCAACTATGTCAACAAGCCCTGACCTTATTGCAGTTTTGGCCATAGCAGCCCTTATTTCCTTGGAAATAGCCTTGACCCCTCCCTCTTCAATCATCCTACATGTAAAAATCACAGGATAATCCGGCAGTAAATTTCTTATATTTATGAGGGCATTGACTAAATCCTGTTCATCTTCCGCGCCGTCAAAATAATCCGCCCTCCATTCAACGATATCCGGTTTGAGGCCTGATATATTTTCACATTCAGTTACCAGCTCTTCCTTTGTCCTTGCCACTAAAGGAATGCATACAGCCGGCACTTTTCCGCCTATGGTCACATCTTTTACCTTAACTAATTTGACATCCTCTTGCATGCCCTTTACCCCCACTTTCAGGTTTTTCTATATTTTATCACAATTTTACATTTACAATATATAAATTAATATTATTGTTAAGTTTGCACGATTTATTTAACTTATTCCTTTTAACCTGATAGCAGGAATATTAAGGTTTATATAGAATTTTTTAATACTGAACATTGGATTTGTGATATAATAAATCCTTACAGGATTCATTGCTGCATTATATTTTTAACCCGTTACCCAAAGGAGGCAGAATTTTGAAGACATCAAAAAATCCTGACAGAAAAAAGATTATCAGAAGAAGAATGATTTTTCTTTATATATTTGTATTTTTAATATATACATATCTCTTAGGAAGACTGGTATTAATCCAGATTATAGACGGAGAAAGGCTTAAAAACTTGGCTGTATCCCAGTGGAACAGCCAAGTAAAGGTTGATGCCAAACGCGGGGAAATACAGGACAGAAACGGTGCCAAGCTGGCGTTGAGCGCCAGCTGCAGCCGCGTGGATGTATATCTGCCTGATGTAGCAAGAGTGGAAAAAGAAAAACCCGATATCAAGAACACAATGGCAGCACAGATTGCAGGTATTTTAGGACAAAGTCCCGATGATGTGTTAAAAAAGCTTAACGCCACCCTACAAAGCGGCATGCCGGCCAGCAGCGCCACCATCGCAAGAAGGATTGACAGCGACAAGGGCGTCCAAATTAAAGAATTAAAGCTGCCGGGTATAATAGTTTCCGAGGATACAAAGAGATTTTATCCCAACGGCAATTTTTTATCGCAGGTCCTGGGCTTTACCAATGTGGACAGCGTAGGCCAGGAAGGCATTGAACTGGAATATGACAAGGAACTCAAAGGCATCCCCGGAACCATACATACCGAAACGGACATTTTTGGAAGACAGTTGCCCTATGCGGAATCAAAATACAATGCTCCCGTAAACGGAAGCGATTTGACGCTGACAATAGATTCAGCAATACAGCTTTATGTTGAAAAGGCATTGGAGCAGGGAATTATCGCAAGCAAAGCAAAATCTGCGACAGCCATAGTCATGAATCCTAAAACTGGAGAAGTCCTTGCCATGAGTACAAAGCCGGATTTTGACCCTAACGACCCAAGAAACATGGAAAATTTCCAGACTGTCCAGGAAATGATACAGACATGGCAGAATAAGGCTGTAACTTTTACTTATGAACCGGGCTCTGTATTTAAAATAGTTACGGCATCGGCGGCATTAAGCGAAAACATCGTAGATGACTCCACCCGGTTTGAGGACCCGGGCTACCTGGTTGTCGCAGGCAGGAGAATTTATAACTGGAACAGGGCGGGGAACGGTGTTTTAGACTTTGCGGAATTGCTTCAGTACTCAAGCAATGTGGGATTTATGATGTTAGGCCAGCAATTGGGAAAGGAAACCTTATATAAATACATAGATGATTTTGGCTTTAAAACCAAGACGGGCATCGATGTGCATTTTGAAGAAAGCGGCTACGGAGTACCATTGGACAGGGTAGGTCCCGTAGAGCTTGCAAACATATCCTTCGGGCAGGGCATTGTTACAACACCCATGCAATTGACAGCTGCCTATGCAGCCATCGCCAACGAAGGCAAAATGATGGTGCCTCATATAGTAAAATCCATCACCGACACTGACAATGACGGAAATGTAATATCAAAAATGGAGATACAGCCAAAAATGGCAAAGCAGGTAGTGGATAAAAGTATTGCCGATAAATTGATGGAATATCTCGAAACAGTTATAACGGTAGGCGGAGGTAAACCAGCTTATGTAGAGGGCTACCGCATTGCAGGAAAGACAGGAACGGCACAAAAGGCAGAAAATGGAAAATATATAGACGGAAAATACGTGTGCACATTTATAGGCATGGCTCCTGTTGAAGATCCCCAGTTTGTTGTTTATGTGGCAATTGATGAACCGGACCCTTCAAACTATTATGCAGGACAGGTAGTAGCCCCTGTGGCAGGCCAGATATTCAAGGATATATTTACCGTTAAAAACATCTCCCCGATGGAAAAGGATGAATCCGGCATGGCTGAGATACCCGATGTACGCGGCCTTACTCCTAAGGATGCGGAAAAAAGATTGAATTTTGCCGGCTTTAAAGTGGAAATCAAAAAGGCAGGCACAACGGTTACATCCGTATCCCCGGCTCCCGGAACCTTGGCACAAACAGGGTCTAAAGTTACAATAACAGTAAGTAAATAGTAAAACCGCCTCACGGCGGTTTTTTGTTTTAAATATTATCTGTTTTTAAAACTCTCATGACGTTTAATACTGCAATCAATGTGACACCAACGTCTCCGAATACTGCTTCCCACATGGTGGCCAGTCCCCCCGCACCTAAAGCCATGATTACTACTTTTACAACGATGGCAAAGACGATGTTCTGCCAGATTATAGTCTTTGTCCTCCTGGCTATTTTAATGGCACCGGCAACCTTTGAAGGCTCATCTGTCATAATGACAACATCGGCGGCTTCTATGGCAGCGTCAGAACCCAGGCCTCCCATGGCAAAGCCAATGTCCGCCCTGGCAAGAACAGGTGCATCGTTTATGCCATCGCCTACGAAAATCATCTTTCCCTTGGATGACTTTTCTTTATCTATAAGCTCAAGCCTCTCTACCTTCTGGTCGGGCAAAAGCTCTGCATATACTTCATCCAATCCCAATTCCGCACCTACTTTTGAAGCAACGGATTTATTATCCCCTGTCAGCATGACAGTCTTTTTGACGCCAATTCCTTTTAATGCTCTTATGGCTTCTTTTGAATCTTCCTTTATTTCATCGGATATTACTATATTTCCTGCGTAATTTTTATCTACTGCCACATGGATAACCGAACCGGCGGTATCCACATTTTCATAGGGTATATTTTTGCTTACCATCAGCCTGTAGTTGCCTGCCAATACCTCTTTGCCATCAACCTTGACACTTATTCCCTGTCCCGGAACCTCTTCATAATCAGAGATTACTTCTTTATCCACATCTTTTTGATATGCATTTAAAATGGATGTGGCTATTGGGTGATTGGAATAGCTCTCGGCATAGGCTGCAAATGTGAGCAGTTCCTCAGGGGTTACCCCATCCTGTGGGCTGACCTTTGTGACCTTGAATACTCCTTTAGTTAAAGTTCCCGTCTTGTCAAACACAACTACATCAACGCTGTTTAAAGCTTCAAGATAGTTGCTGCCCTTAATCAGTATGCCTTTTCTTGACGCTCCGCCTATTCCCCCGAAGAATCCTAAGGGTATTGATACCACCAATGCACAGGGGCAGGAAACTACCAGGAATACAAGAGCCCTGTATACCCAGTCAGAAAAACTTGCACCAGGTATTACAAAAGGCGGTATCACTGCTATGGCAAGGGCTGAAAATACCACTACAGGGGTATAATATCTTGCAAATTTTGTTATAAAGCTCTCTGTCGGCGCCTTTCTGCTGGTGGCATTTTGTACCATATCCAGTATCTTTGATACCGTTGATTCTCCGAATTCCTTTGTGACCTCAATCTCCAGCAATCCGTTTTTGTTTATAAAACCGGCTAGAACCTCGCTGCCTTCCTCTACTTCTCTAGGAACAGATTCTCCTGTTAACGCTATGGTATCCACCATGGATTTACCTGCTATAACTTTGCCGTCTAATGGAATCTTCTCGCCCGGTTTTACGATTATCACATCGCCTATTCTAACATCATCCGGGTCCAGTTTTCTTTCTTCTCCGTTGATTTTTATATTTGCAAATTCAGGCTTAATGTCCATAAGCTCTGTAATTGATTTTCTGGAACGGTTGACGGCTAAATTCTGGAACAGCTCTCCTATCTGGTAAAAGAGCATAACGGCTACCCCTTCGGGGAATTCCGATATGGCAAAAGCTCCAATGGTAGCAATAGTCATAAGGAAGTTTTCATCGAAAATCTGACCGTTTTTAATATTCTTCAGCGCTTTTAAAACAACTTCTCCGCCTATTAATAAATAGCTTATTAAAAATAATGCAAACTCTGTCCAATATGAAAAATTAAACACAATAGCCACTATGAAAAATGCCGCACCAATACCAGACTTTATCAGTTCATTTTTAATTGAACCTTCCTCTTCATCGTGGGCATGGTATTTCACTTTTTTTCCCTTTTCTTCCTGCAGTACTTTAACATCCGGCTCAATCCGGTTGACTATTTTTTCTACTTGAGTTACTATGATATTTACTTTTTCACTGCCGTCCGATTCAAAGATCAGCCTTTGGGATGTAAAATCTATTACTGCTGATTTAACGCCCGGCAATTTTGCTACTTCTCTTTCAATTTTAGCTGCGCAATTAGTGCAGCAAAGCCCCATAAGTATCAAAACTTTCTTTTCTGACTTTAATATAGTCTTTTCTTTTACTACTACATCAGATTCTATTCTATTTACAATTGCCTTTGTCTTGTCTATTATCTCATTTATATTGGCAGTATTTTGTGCCTCTATGATTAATGTCTTGTTTACAAAATTTATTGTTGCAAGGCTTACCCCATCTAATTCTTTAACCTTTGCTTCAATTTTTGCCGCACAGTTTGCACAGCAAAGCCCCTCTAAAATTAGCTCCTTTCTTGCTGCAGCTTCCACTCCAATCCCTCCTCTTTAATGTAAGGCGACACTTCTCCTTTGGAGAAATGTCCCCAACTTAGTAAGGCGGCACTTCCCTTCGACGAAATGTCCCAACTTAGAATAACTAAACTTAAACGATTTCTTTCACGTGTATGAGTCCCTGATCAAAAATTTGCTGTATATGTTCATCATCAAGGGAATAGTAAACAACTTTTCCTTCTTTTCTGTATTTAATAAGCCTTGTCTGCCTTAATACCTTAAGCTGGTGTGATATGGCCGACTGGTTCATGCCAAGGAGCGCTGCTATGTCGCATACGCACATCTCGGTCTGAAACAAAGCGTAGAGTATCCTCACCCTTGTAAGGTCTCCGAAGACTTTGAAAAGCTCTGCCAGTGCATATGCCAGATTATCCTCCAGCATGTTTTCCCTTACTTCATTTACTACATCCTCATGTATGATGTTGCAGTTGCAATTATCTATGTGTTCAAGCTCTTTAGCCATTTCTTTTCACTTCCTTTATATTAATATATGAATAATTGTTCATATGTTCTGTTATTATTATATCAGTTAATACAGAAATAGCAACCGCTAAAATTAGTATCTGCTAAAAAAAGCTAATAATCATTATTTTTTACAAAATTAAAAAGCCGTAAATAATAATGCCAAAAGCTTCATTATCTACAGCTCAATTTTAAAATAACTTATAGAATTTATTGTTTATACTGCAGTAAGGACGACCGGTTCCCCCTTTGTCACCACTACGGTGTGCTCAAATTGTGCCACAAGGCTTTTATCGGGAGTTCTATAGGTCCATCCGTTTTTATCTTCAATAATCCTGTCTGCCCCTGATGAAACAAAGGTTTCGATGGCTAATACCAAGCCATCATTTAAAATACGGGTATCCAATATATCGCAATAATTTAAAATATAATCCGGAGCTTCATGAAGCTTTCTCCCTATTCCGTGTCCCGTTAAATTCCGGATTACAGTAAATCCTTTGCTCCTGGCTTCATTATAAATAGCCCTGCCGATCTGGTTTATCTTTGTGCCTGCCTTAGCCTTGCCTATCCCTTTATGAAGGGCGGACAATGAGCATTCGCACAATTTATTTTTAATTGATGATGCCGGCTCCACCACCACTGAAGCACCGGTATCGGCAAAATATCCGTTTAATACCGCCGACACATCCACATTTACCATATCCCCTTCTTCAATAACCTTAGAGCCCGGTATGCCATGGGCAACCTCATCATTTATACTTATACAAGTAACTCCGGGAAAGTTATATTCATGCTTTGGAGCAGAGACTGCACCATAACGGGATAATACCTTAAGGCCTATCATATCAAGTTCTTTTGTAGTTATACCCGGCTTAACGGCCATAAGCATTTCTTCCCTGGCTTCTGCAACAATGCTTCCTATATTTTTTAAAGCCACCAAATCCTGTTGGGATCCAATTGTCATAGTCTATCACCTGCCATATTCTTTCTTTTTTTGTCCAATTTCATTATACACTATATATTTATCTAATCTACCCTAAAATGCATTGCTGGAAATAATTTACATTATATGGTATGATATTAAATACACAGATGTTCTTGTTTTATATACTTTAAAGAGCAGGGGGATGAGGATTTGTTTTATAATAGACAGGGTTTAAAAACAGATAATGTACAAGCATCCTGCAGCAATTACTGTAAAAAAAGTAATTATATAAAGATTCCGGCCAAGGCAAAAACTTCATTGGTAGCGGCACTGGCTATCATGTGCCTGGTAACTGGAGGAGCCGCATCTAAATATGAAGCCAAAGGCAACACCACAGGCAATATTATAAATAACGGTTTGCTTGCACAGCAGGGCAACTGGGTTTACGGTTATATTGAAGACGGCTTATATAGGTGGACGTCAGATGGTACAAATAAAACAAAACTAAACAGCACCGGCCGCTATTATATAAGCGCAGCAAATGATTGGATTTATTACAGCAGTGACGGCACAGACATACACAAAATGAAAGCGGATGGTACAAATGATAAGGAAATATACAGAAATGACGGACCTATTTCAGGCGTGACAGTTTCAGGAGATTGGATTTATTTCTGCAGATTTTCCGGCAACGGGCAATCCCTTACAGCAGATGACGGGGAGCTGTTTCAATTCAAGCTTTACAAAATAAAAACCGACGGTTCAGGCTTGACTAAGCTTAGCAATGATGACTTGGGACCATATTATATGTATCCCTGTATAGATATAGAGAACGGTTGGATTTACTACAACAATTATTCTGATGAGTTCAAGCTTTACAAAATAAAAACCGACGGCACCGGCAGGGTTAAATGCTTTGAGGGAATGCTTTTTGATTTCAATATTGCAGGAGACTACATTTACTATGCCAACGGCAAGGATAACAACAAATTATACAGAATAAAAGCTGACGGTACTGAAAATACAAAGCTCAGTGATGACGACTCTGTCTTTGTAAATGTCTCGGGAGATTGGATATATTATTTGAAATCCTTAGGAGACTGGGATTACAATGTATATAAAATTAAAACTGACGGCACCGGCAGAATAAAATTATGCGATGATATTTTATCATCCGACTTTGACGGAAGGCCCCCGGCAATAAATATAGCAGGAAATTACATTTACTATCAAATTTTCGACACGTATGGTGTGGATAGCCAACATTATAAAATAAAAACAGACGGCACAGCGAAAGAGCTTTTATGGAAGGAAACATATTAAAGGCGGGAAATTATCCTGCCTTTAATAATTTATATTTAAATGATTTTAGCTGAATAGATGACAACTTAAAAGTAAAAAATAAAATGTATATTCGACAATATTTTATAAATTATATTTTCCGAGGTTGATTATGCAGAACTTACTTTGGTACATTTATTTAGCTTTGGGCAGCCTGGTGATCACAGCTATTATTATATATAAGAAAAGAAGCAGTTATAATCCTTCCACTCTCTGTATTTTTTATTTAGCCGCGGCAGGTTCTGCATGGGTAGGAGAATTTTTTGTACTGGGCTTGTTTAACGCTTATGTTTATAATACTGGTTTGTTTTCAGATCCCTGGGCTCAGAACCTTTTAGGACATCTTTTACTAAATACAACACTTTACCCTACAATAACTATTATAATGGTCGCATTTTCATTGGGATATGGCTGGGTATTATTTGTTTCAGCTTTTTTTATATTTTTAGAATACATATTTATAAAATTTCAATTATATGAGCAGTACTGGTGGAGATATTACATGACTGCTTTTGTCGTCTTTACATATCTTCCCATTTGCCATAAATGGTTTAATAAGCTTGTAAAGAACTGTTCCGGATTCATCAGGTATTTCACATTGTATTTTTCTGCCCTGGTAATCGCACACATACCGGCTCCTATTTTATTGCTTTCAGGAAAACAATATTACCAGCTGAGTTACATTAACAACTTTGCCGGTAATTTATACAAATCCAGCATTATAATTGCCTTTTCCTATAGCTTAATTGAAGCTTTTATTTTGGTATTATTCACATGTATACTAAAAAAATGGTATTGGAAAATCATACCACTATTTGTTTCACCTATAGCTAACGGCATCTTCGCAAAAATGAATATATTGATTATAAAGGATGGATGGGATTTATTTTACACATTAATTATATATGAAATATTTATAATAGCATTTATTTTGATTGAGAAGTATACTTTAAAAACCGGTTTTCATAAACAACATTGATAAAAATAATCACTTCGGGTAGCTTTATTACTTATTTTTATCAGACCGGCTAAAGGCGTCTTCCTGCCACATTTGATAGATATCTTATACTAGAGTAAGGCATCTTATGAGCATAGCTATACCGGCGATTCGATTATTAATATTTAATAACATATATTATGTCAGTCAATAAGACTCCAAACCATTGGATAACTGTAAATAAAAATATGGTTTCTATCATATAGGATGGGTCGCTTAAAAGTGTCACAATTATTAAAGGCATAATAAATATAGATAACAGTCCTGCAGCTATAATACCCTTTGATAACATACTAACCTGATATTCATCATATCTTATTTTCCGCTTTGAAATCATTAATAATATAATAATGATCGCCAAAATTATTATCATATACCCTATATATTTCATGTTTCCTGCCCTTATAAAATCAGACCATCTATTCCAAAAATCAGATTGCAGTGTATTTGTCTTTTTAAGCAATCTCTGAAACTCAATGTGATCTGAAGTAAATATAAAAAGAAATGCATATATGGAGGACATAAAAGCAATAAAAATTGCATTTGCTGCTGAATGCTTCAGTAATTTCATTTCCGCTCACTCCCCTTAAAATCAAAAATATCTTCTATAGTTATGTTAAAAAAACATGCTAAATCATATGCTAACCAAATGGAAGGATCAAATTTGCCTGTCTCTATTGCATTAATAGCCTGGCGTGACACATTTACTTTTTCCCCTAATTGGGCTTGAGTTAAGCCATATTGCTCCCGGAGCTCTTTAACTTTATTATTCAACTACCTGCCTCCCTCTTCATGTAAGTTAAACCTTACATCAAAAGATTACAACAATAAATAGGATATGTCAAGTAAACCTTACATCCTAAATAATATAAATTCTTTATTGCATCCTGACAGGGGCACCTGGGATTCAGCGCGGGACTGGAAAGCGCCGAGGATATCATCAGCGATTTGAAACAGACGCTGGAAAAATGCGGCTGTAATAACATTAATTTAATCCGTTAATTTTTCCTGAATCCAAGAAAGAATTAAAGGCTAATTATCATATCCTTTATTATTGACAAGCTATATCATGGACATATATAATCAATATATAAAATGCATATCGGAATAGTAGGATATATGACTTCTGCCTCTGCAATTGAGACGGAGGTTTTTATATTTATATAATTTAAGAGGAGGATTATCAATGAAATCATCAAAACTGACAAAACTATTTTTAGTATTACTGACCTTAGGGTTAATATTGACAGGGTGCGGCGCCCCAAAGGAACCGGCCCAGACGCCTGGAGGCAAGCAAAAAGTGCTGGTAGGTACCGAAGGTACATATCCTCCATTCACATATGAGGATGAAAGCGGAGTTTTAACAGGCTATGATATTGAGGTAGTGCGAGAAATTGAAAAACGTGTGGGCGATATAGAAATAGAGTTTGTACCAACACCATGGGATAGTATGTTTTTAGGCCTGGAATCCAAAAAATTTGATTTTATCGCTAATCAGATTGCAAAAAATCCTGAGAGAGAAGAAAAGTATTCCTTCACAGATAACAACTATTTCGTATCAGCTGCCCAGATCATAGTTAAAGGTGATAATAACAGCAGCATTAATAGCTTAGATGACCTTAAAGGACTAAAAGTAGGGACATCTGTAGGAAGCAACTACACAAAAAAGTTGGAAGAATATAATGCAAAGAATAATAATGCCCTTGATTTGAAATATTATGACGGCAACGTCACAACTGTTTTCCAGGACATTGATGCCGGCAGAATTGATGCAACTTTAAACGAAAGGCTGACAGCTGCCGATAACATTAAAAAATTAGGATTAAATATAAAAACTGTAGGTGAACCGGTTAATACTGTACCCAGTTACTTTGTGTTCCGCAAGGGAGAAGATGAATTAAAATCCAAAATAGATAAGGCTCTTGCAAGTATGAAAGAAGACGGTACCCTAAAAGATATCTCTATAAAATGGTTTGGTGAAGACTACACAAAATAATTGATATACCAAAAATTATTATAGCTTAAAATTTGCAATGCAAATTTTAGGTCGCAAGATTCCAAATGGCCGCGCCGTTTGAAATCTTTATATCTTAAATTGCTGTGCAGGCTGCCCTATGATAAAATAGGTTTTAAATACTTAGAGCAGCCGCACGGCATATTTACTTTGAAAAGGGGGATTCGGGGTGGAAACGATTTTTGATTTTAATTACATGATTAAGTCTGTTCCCGAAATAATACGCTATTTACCTATTACATTAATAATTTCAATTGTTTCAATGTTCTTTGGATTAATCATAGGACTTGTCACGGCACTTATAAAAATATATAAGGTTCCTGTATTAAGAAGGATTGCCTCACTGTATGTATCCTTCACCCGTGGAACGCCCCTGCTTGTTCAAATGTATCTCGCATATTATGGGATACCGAAGGTTCTTAACTATATGCATGCAAATTATAGCTGGAATTTGGATGTGAGCAATATTCCGGCCATTGTATTTGTATACATATCTTTTTCTTTAAACGTCGGCGCTTATTTGTCCGAAACCATCCGGGCGGCAATTCAAGCAATTGACAAAGGACAATTGGAAGCGGCTTATTCCGTCGGAATGAGTACATATCAGGCTATGAAAAGGATTGTATTGCCCCAGGCCTTATTGGTTGCCCTGCCCAACTTCGGCAATACCTTTATAGGGCTTTTAAAGGATACTTCACTGGCTTTTATCATAGCCGTTGTTGAAATAATGGGCGGCGCTAAAATAGTAGGAGCACGGGGATTGAGGTTCTTTGAGGTATACATTGACGCAGCCTTGATTTACTGGCTCATATGCCTGGTCGTGGAGAAGGGTGTAAACTCCCTTGAGAAAAGAGTCAGACGGTATGAAGGAGGAATTGCACGGTGATAGAGCTTAAAGATATTCATAAATCCTTCCATAAAAATGAAGTATTGAAAGGCATCAACCTTAAGGTTAACAAGGGTGATGTATTTGTAATAATAGGACCCAGCGGCTCCGGCAAATCAACCCTTTTAAGATGCATAAATTATCTTGAAAAGCCCGATAAAGGCATAATTAAACTTGGCGATCTTACTGTGGATACCGAGAAAGTAAAAAAAGAACAGATTGCGCAGCTGCGTAAAAGCACAGCCATGGTATTCCAGCAATATTGCCTGTTTAAAAATAAAACCGCACTGGAAAATGTTATGGAAGCCCTTATCGTCGTAAAAAAGAAAAGCAAGGAGCAGGCTCTTAAGGAAAGTATCCACTATTTAGAAAAGGTAGGCTTGCAGGACAGGCTTAATTATTATCCCTCCCAGTTATCGGGAGGCCAGCAGCAGCGTGTAGGAATAGCAAGAGCCCTGGCAATCAATCCTGAAGTTATATTGTTTGACGAACCTACATCAGCCTTAGACCCCGAGCTTGTGGGCGAGGTTTTAGAGGTAATGAAATCCGTTGCAAAGGAAGGCATGACCATGATTGTTGTCACTCACGAGATGGGTTTTGCAAAGGAAGTTGCCAGCCGGGTGCTATTCATGGACGGCGGAGTAATCGTTGAAGAAGGCAGCGCCAGAGAAATTTTTGATAACCCAAAAGAAGAGCGAACAAAGCAATTTTTATACAGGGTCAAGCAATCTTAAACAAAGGTCATGCAGGTGCATAAAAACATCGGCATGACCTTTTATAATAACTATTTTTTTACTACCGGTATCCATACTTCGCATTTATAATCCTTTGCTGCTGCATCTCCCGGAAGGTAGACTTCAAGCTCCGGCCCGTTAGCATGTTCAAATCCCGTTGCCGGAAACCACTCCTGGAAAATCCTTGCCCACACATCCTGTATAGCGCCGGGCATAGGCCCTGTTGATGTGAATATAGCCCATGAAGCGGCAGGGATTTCTCTGATTTCAAAACTAGCTGAACCCGGGTTATCGGTATGCTCGACGGCAACCATGTAAGAGAATTGTTCCATATTTTCTTCAAAATCCATGCATATTCCAAACATAATTTTTTTGTCGCTAATAGCGTAAAGTTTATCACTTGTCCCGTCGGCATTGCATTCGCTCCAGAATTCCGGTATACTTTTTAAGTTTTCTCCGTCCTTTGTAGAAACCCTTATAGATTTGCCTATAACTTTAAATGCTTCCTTTTCGATAATCTTATAATCCATATCCTTATCTCCCTTCAATGATATATGGAAAGAAATGCGCGGAAATGCCTTAAGCTTTGCCCCGGGTTCCCGTGCTGCCGAGGGCGCAATTCCATGAGCCCTCCGGAAGGCTTTTGCAAAAGACTCCGGTGAGTCATACCCATACTTCAAAGCCACATCGATAACCCTGATATTTGATGATATGGCAAGTTCCTGGGCAGCAAGGGTCAGTTTTCTGTTACGTATGTATTCCGCCACAGTAAAGCCGGTCAGCATATGAAACATACGCTGGAAATGAAAGTGGGAAGAACACGCTGCCTTTGCTATATCCTCAATACCGATTGTTCTTTCCATATTCATTTCAATATAATCTATGGCGTCCATCATTTTATTAAGCCACTCCACCTGCCTCCCCTCCTTATACATATAATATCACTGGAGATATTACACCGTCCTGTCATATCGTGCTTTTATATGACAGCCCCGTACGGCATCCTTTACGCAAGACCAGTGTCGGGCGTGAGGATCGTCCCTTAAATTATAAACAATAATAACCGCATGTGAGTTATAATAATATACCTTATTCAAAAAACTCTTTACTATAAACCACAGTTCCTGTAATGCCATCAAGACTTCCGTCTTTAAGTTCCAATGCCATAAACGACTCATCCGGTACATCAAATGGGGTTTTGATTCCCCATTTACTTGCAGGCCTAAACCCAAATCGAGGATAATATTTATCATGCCCGAGAACAATTACTGATTCGAAGCCCATTTCTTTTGAAATCTTCAGGCTTTGAAGAATTAATTTGCTGCCGATTCCTTTATTCTGATATTCAGGTAAAACTGAAACAGGGGCTAATGCCAATGATTCGTATTTCTTTTCGCCATCTTTAACGAGTAGTTTTGTAAGCATTATATGCCCTACAATTTCTTCGTTAATTTCTGCAACGAGGCAAAGTTCTGGTACAAACACATTACTTTTTCTCAATTTAGCAACTAAAAATTGCTCTGTATGGTCACTATGCTCTGCATTTTTAAATGCTTTTTCTACCACTGTTTCTGAAAATTCATAATCTTTTTCAGTTTCCTGCCTTATAGTTATATTCATCTTTAAATATCTCCTCATATAAAGTTAAATTAATTAAAATATTAAGCTTATAAATCCAATTAAAATAATTGCAAAAATAATGCCTACGATAATATTCCATGTTAGGTCTTCATCAGCAGTTTTGGATTTCTTTGCTATTAAGATACAAATATAATTAATTATGAAAATTACCACAACGACTACTATGGCAAAGGGTAAGATTTCAATTAAGCTAAATGAGGAGCTTATATCAAATTTATCCCTTAATTTTATCTGCATAAATGCATTTAATCCAGTAACAACGGAAATGATGTAGTAACCTATTATATCTATCCTTCTCTTTTTTCTAATGAAGTCAGTACCTTTTTCTTTATACACGCAGTATAATCCAGGATTCATAAAACTTAAAAACTTATCGTAGTATTCAGGTTTGATGCTTAATAAGACAGCCCATGCTAAAAATATAATTGCAAATATGAGTATAGTTGTACCAACACCTAGAATATTATACATTAAAAAAATCATTAACAGTAATAGAGCTGAAATGCTAATTGCCCTCAGATTCATTCAGATCCCCCTCAATACTTTTAATTTCTCATGCCCACCTATTGGTATTCCTTGTCCTACAAATACGGTTCAGGTATGATTCGGGTCCGATAAGGGACTCCCTATAATGCGGTTTTATAATTTAGTTAAAGTTAAATGCCCCAGGCAGTAAACCTTTTATTATGTCAAAGGTATCCCATTATAATATATAGGAGATATAATTGCCCTGACTATGCTTTTTTGTACTTGTCAAAAGCCTTATCTGTATCAATATGGACACCTTTGAAAAATAGAATTATCCAAATGAGCATTGCAAACACTGCAAAATAATTACTGAAGAAATAAGATAAACCTGCTCCAAAGAGTAGTATTACAGACCAAAGAAGGAAATTATTTCTCGCATCTATACTCATTTTCTTCTTATCATATTTTTCTCTTTCTTCCCTTGCAAGAGTATTAAATCCACTAATTAACATTGCACCTTTTTCTTTTAATAAGGCAAGAATTACCCCCATTATTCCAAATAACACTGCAAGCATCAAGCATGTTATTACCCATGCATTCATAGTAAGCCCTCCTAAGCATTAAACAAGATAGTCCCTTAAAATATACTCAACATCGCTGACAAAATCGTCGGCTGCGCCCCAATCAAAATCAAAAATTATCCCCTGTGCGCTTCCTGTGGCAACTGCCCTCACTTCAGTCTCTCCTTTTATATTGCCGGCAATTACAACCAGCGCTGCCCTGTTGCTTACCCGCATAAAATATTTTTCAAAAATCAACGTACCGATAAAACGTCCGTCACCTAAATCATTTATTTCTTCATGTATTAAATCTGCATCGCAATCCTGCTTGATCTTATTCAGTGCATTCTCCGGGTTTATACTAACTTTAAAAATGCGCTTGCTCATAAATATTGCCCCCTCCGGTTATTTTTTTCCATAAATATATTCTTCAGCGTCTCTAACAATTTTAGTTTCGAGCATGTTTTCTATCTAAGACGTATCATTATGAGTAAATGTTTTACATAAATAATAAAGAGAGCCCAAATTTTTATATTCAGACTCCCTATAAAGCATCATAAACTTTTGACAAATTATCTTTAATAGATAGTAAAGTTATATGCCCATTACCTTTATATATACCTTTCTGTTCCTTGGACCATCAAATTCACAGAAGTATATTCCCTGCCATGTACCTAGCTTCAGATTTCCGCCTTCGATAATTACAGTGCAGGATGAACCCATTAAGGATGCTTTGATATGAGCATGGGAGTTGCCTTCCATATGGCGGTAGCCGTTATTATGCTCCGGAAATACTTTGTCCAATGTATGTAAAATATCATGAACAACATCCGGGTCAGCATTTTCATTTAAGGTTACTCCGGCTGTGGTATGGGGTGCAAATACTATTGCCAGCCCATCCAAAACTTCGCTTTTTCTGACTTCATCTTTGACTAAATGGGTTATATCAATGAATTCCTGAGCTTTAGAAGTTTTTATAGAGTGTTCCAAAATTTCACCTTACAATCCTATTGCCAGAGTTTATTTATTAATGGGTTGAAGAGGGTTTCCCTTTAATATTTCTTCTACCTCTTCATATCCTTCGGGGAAAGAATAGTTATATCGTGCCGGAAGTGCAAAAACATAACTATTGTTACGCCCCAGCTCGCTTGGATCAATGGGCGCCGCCCCTATATGAAACTTTCCTTCCAAAAGTGAGTTCCACTGCTCAGTGGTGAATACCATTATAGGGATATCCTGCCTGGGTTTTTCAGCAGTCCATTGAGGATGCCTTATAGAAATAAGCGGACCGTTTTCCACTATTTTTTCTCCGTCGCTCTCTCCTGTGGCTGCGCCTTCCCATGTTTCATCTACAATGGTATAGCCTTTCCAGCTATCAGGCAGGGAAAAATTAAAGCCATACTGAGTATTAGTATATACAACCGCACTTTTACCGGCAGTCTCATCTTCTGTTTGTACGTTTCCATTTACATCATTATTTCCTTCATTAGTTTGTACAGGTTTGCCGCATCCAATCAACAATACAAAAACTAACATAAAAATTGCAATAACTGATTTTTTCATTATTCTACCTCGCTTAGATTTATGTTTATATGTCTATTATACTATTTATTATTGATGTATAACCTTTTATTAAGTAATGTTTACTGAAAATTCATTAAATATCATATTTTTCAGCCTGGTTAATGCATTTTAAGCATATACAAATTTACCAGTTGTACCATTTTTTTCGATATGGTAACTTTTTCTTACTTCCATCCTGCCATCTCTTAAAGGTGCATATATATCTTCACTGCCTATATATAATTTCATATTAGCAATTTTTACCCATTCATTATATTTCCGTTTTTCACCATCAATCAGTATTTCAAGCTCTACTCTATAACGGAGCTGGCCGTGACTATCTTTTTCAGGATTAATGCTTGCATTTAAAACTTTATATCCTTTTTCCTGTGTCAACTTGTTCATCCTGGAAATATAAATTGCCTTACCTTCCTCATATATATATTCCGGGCCCATGTCAACACCTCTATCATATAATAAAACGTAGCTATATGCCTTTTCATAATCCTGTGACATTAACGCATCGTAGTAACCGTGAACATTCCTGTCTATTTCTCTATAATTAATAGAGCCAATAATTGAGGGCAGGGTTGCAAAAGTTATTATGCCGATTGCTACTATAGCAAGCATATAGTAGTCTAGTAGATTTTTGCGCTTTACCATTTTTGTAGCCTCCCATAAAATATTTTTACTACTAATAAATTCCACAGATTTGATTCTATTCCTTTTATTTATTATCAAACTTATTTTTCAAAATAGAACTGTGATTACATTCCAGCTCACATAATTTGGATTTAATTTGTATAAACTCCAAAAAATGTTTCACGCGGAACAATTCCCGAATTTCCTTGACAGCATTGCGTTTACAAATGTGATTTTATTTTAAAAAATTGATTTTTTGTAAACACCGGCTTTAAAATTTACAAAAACTGTAACGGTGCAATATCATCTTCGATTGACTTAACCCAAGTTTTATATCAAACTGCTGGCCAATCGATTCTGTATAACTTTCTGCACATTTGCTTGATGTCAAATTACTAAGTAAGTATGCAGGAGTATTTTATAGTATTGTCCACGCCATAATTTAAATCTTAGTAAGATTACCTTGTTATATATTAATTATTTTCTTAACGCTTGATAAAAATGAAAGATAGATAAACAGCATAAGAAATACTGCATAATCAGCAAAAATAATTATATTCATTTGTATTTTTTCCCCTAACATACCGGCAATCATCATACCGATTGGCATTAAAGCAGTATATAAGGTATTTCTAAAAGCAAATACTTTTGATCTCATATTTGGAGGTACGCAGCTTTGTATGCTTGTTTGAAGTAATGATCCCATTGCTGCCAAGCATAATCCATCAATAAAAAACAACACTGCAATTAAATAAAAATTTAGTGTCATGGAATAAATAATCATTGTACAAGAAATTAAGATTCCGCTCATGATAAATACAAAAAACTTTTTTTCTTTTTTTATTTCAATAACTGATAGGATAGCATAACCTATAAATATTCCAAAAGTATTTACAGCCATAGATACTCCATATAATCCGACCCCAAGCTGATTATTGAATTTAAACCAAGGTAATGTGAGAGTCATCGACATTGAAGCACAAAAATTCAAAAAAGAAATTGCAATAAAAAGATACTTAAGGCCCTTTAGATTATTTACGGTATGCCTGCCTTCATATCTTCCATAAAATTCAGTTTCTCTGAAGACGATTTAATTTGCGGTATTTTAGTGAAACATTCAGAAACAGCTGAAAATAAAAAGCTAAATCCATTAATGACAAACAGAACCGGTGCACCGATAATTTGAACCAGAAACCCGCCAAATGCATATCCTACCATATCATTTACAGAGCTAATTGAAGAAAGTATGGAATTTGCCTTTAATAATTTAGATTGCGGAACTACATCAGGTATGCATGAATTTATTGTTGGATTAAAGAAACAACCGCATATATCTACAACAATACATGATATAAAAACCATCCATACCTGTAAAAATCCTGCTACAGCCGCTATTCCAATGCAGAAGATGGCTATGGCTCTAATGATGTCAGCCGTTATTAATACTTTTTTTCTATCATGCCTGTCTACAAATGTTCCTGCAAAAGGAGAGATAAATACTTTTGGTAAAGTAGCAACCGCTAAGAGCACACCCATCAATGATACAGAGCCTGTTTTAGAAAGAATCCAAAAACGAAGAGCTATGTCAAAAACATTATCCCCTAAAATTGATACAGCCTGTCCTTGAAACAATAAGATAAAATTGAGATTCCATAGCTTTTCTTTTGGTACTTCATTTCTTTTAAATCCACTAAAACTTGATTCACTTGACTTGTTTTCAATCTCTGTATCCATTACTACTCCTTTTATCATCATTCTTCTTTTAATATTGAATTCTCTTTGACCAGATTCAGTGCATCCTCTGGATTTAATCTCACTTTAGAATTAAATATACTCATATTAACTACTTTTTTCTTGAACTATAGAAATCTGTAATATAGTCAATGATTTCCTGATCCAGTTTGGCTTTAACTATAACGGTATTTGACGGATCAGTTTTATCATATCTTGGAACAAGTGTCGTCCCATCTGAGAAAATAGTAATATCGATTATATATACTTGATTGAGATCATTTAAAGTATTGTTTGTTACTTCAGTTACTGTAGTATTACCATTCTTCTTTACCGTGGACTTCTTTATATTTTCGTAATTGAACTGCAGCCTAAATATCACTTCGCTCTTTGGCAATGTTGCACCATTGACTTCTATTATCCCCTCCGAATTCTGAATTTCCCTTATAACCTTATTTATAAAATCCTTATCTTTTACCTGAATTCTGGACTCATTAAAGAGTTTCCCTATTTTGTCCAAAACCTTTCGCTGTTCTTCCATACCGGCCCCTTTTGTTTTTAATTCTTTTAACTCAGAACCCAATTTATCCACATCGTCCTTATTCTCGTAACTCTGGATGAAGATTTCATCAGGAACTTGTATGTAATCCAATTTTATCTCTTTGTTAAAGCACCCAGTTAATAATAATGTGTGAATAATCACAATTGATATCAAAAACAATGTTTTTTTATACATTAAATCACTTCCTGGACATAATATCTGGATCATGTATTAATACGGCATTTTGCACTCACTCAATATTGTTTTCAGCAGTTTCACTTACTTAGGAAGCTCATGGCTTTCAACCTTAATAAATTCCTTACTACCCCATTTAAAGGTATCTTCAAAACTTTTTCCTTCTGAATTATCATAATACTCTATTTTAAATGTGCTGTTATCTACCTTTGTAAGTTTTGTGGAGTAATATCCTGTCGTATTGCTTATAAACAATGAAGAATACCCTTTAACAGGCAGTTCTTCTATTTTCCCATCCTTTCCTAATGTAAACAGCTTATAATTCCTGCCATTGCTTGATGCGTACTGGCCTATTGTAAAGTCAATATTACCGTCGTTATTATAATCATCGAACTGAACCTGAAAAGAAGAATTAAAAATCAATGGCTCGTTATATAGTTTACTTAAATCAGCTTGGGCAATAGTATTGCCGGATTCATCTGCCAGTTCAATAATAAAATAGCCTTCCCATATGGTCCCTATGAATGCCCCCGGATTCCAATCCTCATAATACTTTCCTTCAACCATTTTTAATCTTAAATATTGATGTTGTCCAACAATAGGAAACATATCATTATTTGATAATGTCATCGGCGATTGGATTGAAATATTCGGGTTTTTCTCTTTATTTTCACCGGAAGCATTTAAAGAAGCCGTATTAACTGTATTTTTAAAAGAGCAGGATGAAAGTACCGCAATTAATGTGAGAACTGAAATCGTAATATAGATTATTCTTTTCATAAAGAGACCCCCCTTTTTTTGTTAATTGGCGATTAATTACAGCTATTCATGGTATGGATTAAGTGTCTTAGCTTCAAGTCTATTTATCAGGACTAAACCTGGAATTATCGTAATTAAACGGGATACTTGTACCTTTCACTACATCTTCAATCTTTTCAACAATTAGCCAGTCATCCATGTTGTTTTGGTGATCAAATTCTAAAGGAGCAATCTCCTTAACGTCTTTGAACTCAACTAAACACAAGCATTTTTTATGCCATCTTTCTTTTTGTTTATTTGATAGGTTAAGTTTGCTTTGATTATCCTCAAGTGTCTTTATAATTTCATCTTCCGACAGTTTAACAAAATTTTGAACACCTCTAACCGTCGCCATGGCAGAAATTTTTCCTGTTCCTTTTTTAATAAAGTATAATGTTTCACCTTCAAAAACCCTGCTATGAGGAATTTTTCTTCCAGCTGCTCCTCTTACAATCATAGTTTTGGCGCCATCAAGAATTTTCTCCAGGACCTTTTCCTTGTCATCGCAATACACCAAATGTACCATCTTTTTATTACTCCTTTCAATTTTTCACTCACTCAATATTATTTTCAGCCTCAATCATAGGGAAGGTTGGGCTCGTACCATAGGATTCTATTTCATACGAACTACCTTCTTTTTTTACAGTATAAAACTGGAGCTTCCCTAATACCCATCCATTCTCTCCCGGTTCGCCGTTCCCTGCAAGCCATATAATATTTCCATCTTCAGACTGAACAGAATATTCCACTGAAAAACCGAAGTTTGAAATATCCCCATTCAATGCCCTTATCTCTTCTATCTTGAAATCCTTTATTCTCTCCTCCTCCGGTACATCCGCATCCTTATTCCTTTCAAGCTTATCCACAATTATTTGTTTCGCTATTTTCTCCAGTGCAGCCCTCTGACTTTCATCAACTCTTTTATATATAGCCGGTATCTCGTCTGTGCTGATGACCTGTTTTCCGGTGCTGTCCATACCGACTTTTATACGCTGCAAAGCGTTATCGGCAATATATCTATTGATATAAACCCAATTACCGACAATATTAACTATAACTCCATGCCTTCTCCCAAAGTAAATAGAAAATTTATCATCACATAGTTCTGTCCTTTCTGTGCCGTCAAGTTTTATTTTATAAAGTTTGCACCTGTTATCTCCTGTTTCCTTGAAATAATAAATCCAGCCATTATACACATTTATGGGTAACGGGATTTCATCATCGCTTATTTTAATATTTTCGCTTCCATCTGGTCTTATTTTATATAGTTTTCTGCCGTCACTTCCATTGGCATAGTATATCCAATCACCATCGATAACGGCACAATATATGCGTTTATACTGTTTTTTACCGGTGCCATCCGTTTTTATGCTAGAAAAGATGCTATCATTACCACTCCAATAATAAATCAAATCACCATATAAGTTAATATATGCTTCATCAACATCTCCAACTTTGTCTTCACAAAGTTTTACTTTGCCTGATCCGTCTGTTTTCATTTTATATAGTTGAAAATTCGCCCCAGTGGGAGATTGGCAATAATATATCCAGTCATCGGATACCATCACAGCCGCTACTATGCCATCATCAAATTTGACCTTGCCTGTGCCATCTTTTTTAATCTTATTTAGTGTTCTGTCCGAAGTATTGACATAATAAATCCAATCTCCTGCGGCATTAATATATTTAGCATTATCATCACATACCTTTAAATAGCCGGTCCCGTCCATTCCGTATTTATAAAGCCCATCCTTCAAACCGGCATATATCCACTCTCCTGCTTCAGCATAATACCCCTCGTTCATAATATTACCGTTGGTATTACCTTTTTGAGAATTATCAATCATGGTTCCGGCTGCATTTGCATTTGTCTGATCAGCCTCTTCTTTTATTGTACTTTTATCAGACTGAGATGAAAAGTCAGACTTTGGAATTGTTTTAAGACTTATATTTGAGCAGCTAGCAATGAAGAATATTAATATAAACAAGACAGGTATTATATATATCCTCTTCAAAATATCACATCCCTGCTTTTTTTTACTCCAATGATAATCAGTAATATTGAAATCAATATTTCAGTAACAATAATAAGTTTGATAATTGGATGTATAGCATCGAATGCTGAGGCTTTACCTATACCACCGGTAATTAAAGCATAGCGAAAATAAAACTCGTATGCAATAATTACAAAAGTCATTTTAGTTAAAGCGCCAAACAGCAATTTCAAGCCATATTTAAACATCATACCACCTCCTCCTTGAACAATTTAGTGCTATAGGTGTAAATGTTAATAGATGTATGTACCTATATAACAAGACCTAAAAACTTCAAAAAAGTTTCATATATTCTTCAAATAAGTATTAATTATTCTATTCTTCTCCATTCTGTTCTTGCATTATCTAAGTGAGATTGTACGCCGTGCAGCCGAAAATATTGTCCGCAAAGTGAACCCCGCCGCAAAAACAAGCGTAACGATAAATGGAATACGGGAATGATAAGAACAACTGCTTTTACCCTTCCCGCATTTTGATTGTTTCTGATCTTACCATTTATTTTGTGTTTAAAACATATTCCTGCGCAATCTTATCTTGGTCAACATCTATAATTACTATTTTATAATAACCTAATTCATAACTACCTGTTTCCGCCGGTATTATTGCCCCGATTCTGTTTTCGTCGATGATGCAATAGACACCACCCCCGTTTAAATTTTGCAAACCAGTGATCTCTTAATATTTCCATTTTTATCATGAAAAAAAGTAACGGTCCTTAATAGTAGTTTTGAACTCCTCTTCCGACCCTCTTACTTCAATGCTGCATCCTGTATCCGGTATCAGCGGATTTAAGCTTAAATCTTCAAGTTCACCTTTTATTTCATCCGGAATTTTATAGTTTTTAATTATGTCAACTTTTTCTTCGCTATATATATCACAAATCAGCTCTGCCGTTTCTGTTTCAAAATCAATTAAAAAGTAATTGCGGGCAGGTTCACCGTAAAAATCAAAAGAATAAGAAATTGAGTAACGCCCATTAGAAGAAGCAGAAGCTCCAAATGGCCAATTATTATATGATTCTCCCAAATAATCGACTTTATCAACTTTATTTTCATTGATATTGTATCTTAATACATATCGCCCAAACACAGCAAACAAAAAATTCTGCCTGTGGAGAAGACTCCAACCTATGGAACCATAAACAAGTGGCTTAAGGGCGGTTTTCCCTTCTTCAATATCCATGAATTTCGGATAATATTTTTTATCAACTGCTTCAACGACAGAATCAAAAGACGCAACTGGGAGTGTTTCTTCCGATGTTGCAGATTTTTTATAGCAGGCTGTCAATCCTGACAATAAGCAAATGCAAACAAATATACATATCCAGGTTTTCATTATATTCACCCTTTTGAAAATGATATATTAATAAGACGTTTGAAAGGAGATTTTGTTACACTAATATCTGTTATTTTTTACTTTTTTTTCATGGTAACACTCTCAGCTATTTTCAAGCCAGAACGTTCAAGACTGCTGAAGGGCTTAACAAAGCTAATATATCCACAGTACGATCTTTCTCATACTGAGGAATACATCATTGACCATCTTGAACATGCACAAGTCATCAAGCATATCTTCACTGACAAGACTGTCCATGAGACAAACAGATATTCATCAGGAGCAGCCATGGCTGCCAACAAACTTGCAACACATGCGCTTATGTTTGCGTCAAGCCAAGAGAGCAGCTTACGGCAAAAGCTATGAGCAATCCGTAGATGGCCTAAGAAATCAATACAGTATGTGATATAATAAAAGTAGTTTTTTATTGTCTAAAGTGATAAAGCAAGCCTTACTATATAGATTAACAAAAGGTAGGATGAATATGTTATTATTTTTAACAATGATAGACGGTACCGAAGAAAGAAATAAACTTGAAAGACTGTACATAAAATATCATAAATATATGTTCTATATTGCAAATGAAATTTTAAATAACCCTAATGAAGCACAAGATGCTGTTCAATCATCAATTATAAAAGTAGTCAATTATCTGGATAAAATTGATGATATTGAGTGTAATAAAACAAAATATCTAATCGTTACTATTATTAAGAGCACTTCAATTGACATGCTAAGACGCAGATCAAAAATTGAGTACTTATCATTAGACCTTACTGATGAATATATCGATATTAATACCCCAAATACCGAAGATATTGTAATTAGGCTTAGTGAAACAAAAGAATTATTAGAAAAATTAACTGAAATTAAAGCTGAATATGCTGATATATTGACATTAAAATATTATCATGAATTGAGTGATAGAGAAATCGCTGACATACTCTCTATCTCGCATGAGAATGTCCGTACCCGGTTAAGCCGGGCAAGAGCAGCACTTAAAAAAATAATGATAGAGGATAGATCAAAATAATTTACTTTTAGAGGGATGTGTGAAAATGAAAGATAAATTTGAAGAAGATGATAAATTATTTGGTGGTCTTTATTATCAAATTGGAAAACATCATACTGGAAATGTTTCGGAATATTTAGACAATATAAACAAAAATTTGGATGAAGTTGAGTATCCAGATGAATTGAATTTATGGTTCAATGAGTTTCTTACTGACCATGAAAGAAAGAAAAGAACACTAAAAAGAAAAAAATGGTTAAATACTTTTTCAAGAAGAATAGCGGTTTTTATAATTTTGTTTGTCATAGTCATAACTATGACAACACTTAGCGTTGAAGCCTTTAGAGTAAAGGTATTCAACATCGTCACTGATATAAGAGAGAAATATTCGAAGATAGAATTTAAAGAAAGAGATACAATTAAACAAGGCCAATATTCAATCACATGGGATTTATACCTGTATCCGGAGTATTTACCAGATGGCTACTATGTTACTGATGCTCAGAAAATAGGTGATATAAAAATAATTCATTTTTCCGACGAGAAAGGCAAGAATCTGGAATTTTCTCAATCTCCGATTAATTCAAGCCTTCAAGTTGACACTGAAAATGTACAAACAAAGAATGTTGTGATAAATGATTCTGAAGGCATGCTGATTGAAAAGAATGGAGTTCATATTATAATCTGGACGAAGGGTGAAAGTGCTCTTTACATGATTGGAGAAATTTCTGAAGAAGAAATCTTCAAAATAGCTGAGAGTGTTGTAATGAAAAAAAAGTAAAAAATAACAAATATTAGTGTAACAAAAATCTCCTTTCAAACGTTTTATTATTGAAAGGAGGTGGAATTTATTAGCAAAAACTTAATAAATAAAAAAATAGTTCCTCTAGTTTTAATTATAATAATTTCTCTTTCATACCTTCCAGCTTATGCTCATGAATCAAATGCAGAGAGACTTAGTAGTGACGACATGGTAATACAACCATACTTTTCATATATTTCGATATTTCAGAATGCATTTGATATTTCGACTAGCGGAAAGGCATCTGTATCATCATACTTAACAGCTAGGGATGTGGATGAAGTGGGAGTTGAAGCTAGCTTGCAACAAAACAAGAATGGGGTTTGGACTACAATAAAGAGTTGGTCAAATACTTCACCAGGGACTAATTCGGGTCTGAGCGGAACTTATTATGTGACAGCAGGGTATAGTTACAGGCTTGTTTCCAACGGTAAGGTTTACAAAGATGGCTCTCTTGTTGAACAGACTTCTTATATAAGCGAAATTAAGAATTATTAACATTGATAAAAAGGTAACTGCTATTTAGACTATTGTAAAATATATTCCTACCGGCAGTCTTCAATCAATGATTCCAGCATTTTGCAATCGACAAAAAGTAAAAATATAAGGAGTGAATTATAATGAGAAAAATAATTTCTATTATGATAGCTATGTTGCTATATTGTTTTTCAAGTATTACTACTCCTCTTATTGTAGCTTAGGCAAGAGATGGAAAGAAGCAATCGGATGCTATGCTTCAGGTCCAAATATATAGTAGCAAAGGAATTGTTTTTATGAAAAGGAATAAACTTTTATAACTCATAGGCATTTACCTTTTAGGTCTGTTGCTGGTATGACCAGTAGAGAGCCCGAGACACTAAAGACTTGACTTAACGTTACGAAGAAATTTTAGACAGAAAAATCAGAAATCGCATTAAAGCAGTATTTAGTAAAGAAAAACGCTTTTACTGTCTAGGTAGAATCACTCTAGACTGAAGAAAAAGCGGCATAAAGTCTCTCTTATAGATTTTCGAGAAAATACCATGAAAAAATTGGAGGTTATATTAATGAAAAAAATAATATATTCGATCCTTGTTACTTTATTATTAGCTATTTGTTCTGGTGGACAAGCTTTGGCTGCAGATAACAATGACAAATATAAGGATCTTGATAAAGGACATGCATTTACTATTGATAAACTAAATGAAATATTTCCAGAGGCCCATATAGATAAGGATAAACTTTTAAAAATTGAAGAAGATTTTAAAGAAGGTAAAAAGCCGGATGTGATGGATAAGAGCAAAAAACCTGTTAAATCATTTATCAGTAGAAAGAGTAAGGATGAAGTACATCACTTAGAAATATATGAAGATGGTTCAATTTTTTCTTATGGAATTGCTTCTGGTACTGATGGTATATGGGGTGTTGGTTCTGGAAGTTCATATGTAAGTGGAGATTTTGAATACTTTGAAAACTATACTGTATTCTGGGATTTATACGGCCTTCAGCATTCAATGGGCTTCAAAATATCATGGCGTGAGAATATATTCTCTGGCTTGTGTAATATTACAAGTTCACCAAAACAGGATCATGCTGTAAAGGTAAGCCCAGTTCGTGTATGGACAGTTAAGTCTTCTCAACAAGGCACAAATCCAGCATCGGCTGCAATGACGGGAAATGCTATAGATAATAATGGCAATATATTAGTAGGGATGAAGGTTATATTTGAAGTGATAAACGGTTCCACTGATGTTGACACACAATTAAAAGCGGGTGGGTATACATACGAAAATTCTGACGATTAATCTATATAATCCCCTGGATTGGCGGGAAATTTTGTTCCATAATCCAGGGGTATTCTCTTCATTATGCTTTAGTAAAACAGATATTATGATATTGACATTTTAAAATTCCATGATCTATGTGTTATTATAGATATAAAGTTGACATACACTAAAATATGGGAATTGGTTGATATGTAGTACTTCTTTGTTGAAATTCTCAAATTAATTATTATTATGAGAGGATTAATATAAAATGAATTATAAAAGAATTTTTTATACCGCATTATTAATTATCATTTTATTAATAAACAGTGTTAGCTGCACAATAAGGAGTAAAAAAGAAGAGTATAACCAGGTCATACAATCATGGCTTGTTGATAATATTCAGAACGCAGATAGCTATAATCTTGGTTTATCTTTGGTTACTGTGTATAATCACAACGATAAGCGACCTGAAAACATACCCGAGTCAGTAGTCTCTGATTATGAAATTGATATCTTTAAATCTGAAAAGAAAGCAAGGATAGTAGAAAAGGAGGGTATCATAAAAAAGACCTCTTATTTATCTATTGAAGGCGATAAGGTTATCATCTACAAAAGCACTGATAACGGTTTTGAGAAAAAAGTATATCAAGATGCTCAACTAGCAGAAGCAATGAGTAAAATAGTATTTCCAGATGATATAAGTATTTTTAATGGTGAAGTAGTGCTAAGTGGTATTGCTAGTGACGGCATTAAAAGTCTTACAGTACAAAGATATGTGGATGGGGAACCATTTTATCATCTTTATTATCTTGTAACTGGAGAAAAGCAGAAAGAGAAGAATATCATAAGCTTAGGCTTCTCCTATAGTACTCTTTATAAAAAAATGAGAAGCCTTAGGATAGATGATACAGGTATCTTATATAAATCAATATATTATCTTCTAAACGGGTCTCAATATGAAAATATCTATACAAAGAATAACGTTAATTATGATCAAGAACTGGTTATCTATTTTACCGGGTTAATTACCGAGGATTTTGAGCTCCCAGAGGTAAAATAGTAATATTGGAGATTAAATTTAGTGTTAAAATCGGTAATGTAAATAATTTTGTGAGTGAATGAAAAAGTGAGCTCCTTTCTGGCAAGAATCAAATAAAACCAGAAAGGAGTTTTTTTGCATGGATACACCGTAAATGGTAAATCGTGCGTACCTAGAATCGGATTAGACCCCTTACTTTGGACAAGATCGCCCAATAACTACGAATATCTCAGTATTTTAAGATTTTATATTATGACTATAAACGTATAGCCATACTTTCAATTTCCTTTCCAAGGTTTTGAGCAT